>CASGCC010000021.1 GCA_949299585.1 uncultured Bacillota bacterium
TATTGATATTTCTTCTATCCAGGTAAACTTATAAATTTTTTTGATATTTTTTTCTACTTCTTTTTAAGTCGGCTTTTTTTTATATTTTTATTCACACTTTAACCTCTCATAGACAAAGGCAGCATTGCTGCGCCAATAACTCCTGGCTCATCTAATTGTGCCTCTAGAAATAATGTATTCCGCATGCCTTCATGGACCAAATTCTGATATTTGCTGATTACCTGTGGTAAGAAATATGCTTTAGATTTCATTACACCACCGCCAATTACAAAGGCAAAAGGATCACATATATGACTAATTATTGAGAATAGATAAGCTAGATCAGTGGTTATTTCATCTACCAAAGCAATAGCATTCGGATCATTTTTAGCTGCTAGCTCAAATACATCTCCCGCATGATTGATCGTGGCATATGGCATTTTTTCTTGTGCTTTTCTAACGATTGCTGTTCCGCTTGCTTCACATTCAACTGCCCCAGCATTTAGGTGATTAATTTTTTGACGATTACGATCAATAACGATGTTTCCTACTTCTCCGGCATATCCATTTTTGCCACTTACTACTCGACCATTTGCAATCAATGCTCCGCCAATACCTGTAGAAATCGTAACATAGTAAACTACATTCATTCCTTTGCCGGCACCTACCAACGCTTCAGCCAAACCCGCCACATTTGCATCATTATCAAGATAAATAGGTTTATGAAAAGCTTCTTCTAGTTCATTAACGATTGGATAGCCAGTAAACCCCGGAAGATTGCTTGACAAACACATGATTCCACGATTTGTATCTACTGGCCCTGGCACTCCGATGCCAATTCCGGCACAATTTTGATAACCATCAATCTTCTTGATCATTTCAATGATGTTAGGCATTACTTTTTCTGGTCCTTCACTGCCATATGACGGCCCTTTTATCGTTTGCAAGATCACTCCTGCTTCATTTACTTTGGCAACCCGAACATTCGTACCGCCTAAATCAACTCCGATATATGTTTCCATCATTCTACCTCCCTTAAATATTCTGCAATTAAATCATGTTTTTTAATTTTCTTGATACGTACCTCTACAAAACTACCCATTTTTAATTCATGATCACATCTAAACAGTACTTCACCATCAATGCCATCTGGAGCACTGTATATACTGCGTCCATGATACATCTTGGTCAAGCCATCATAATTTTCGACCAGAACTTCTTGCTGCTTACCTAGCAAATGCTGATTAATCTCTTCCTGTAGTGATGTTTGGACATCCATCAATTCATTTAAACGTCTAGCTTTTTCCGCTTCATCAACATCATCTTCCATTTCATATGATGGAGTATCTTCTTCTTGCGAATAAGCAAATGCACCTAAACGGTCCCATTTGCTTTCCTTAACAAATGCTAGCATTTCATCAAACTCATCAAGCGTTTCGCTTGGAAAGCCTACGATAATGGTCGTTCTTAAAATTGGTTCTGTAAACATAGATCTAATTTTTTTGATTCGTTGCCTGATAAGCTCTTTGCTTCCTCGGCGATTCATGATTTTTAACAAACGATCATTGGCATGTTGAATTGGTATATCAAAATAAGGCAAAACTTTTTTACAGCTTGCCATTGTTTCCAACAAACAATCATCTATTTCATCAGGGTACATATATAAGATCCTAATCCAACGCAAACCTTCGATCTTATCAAGTTCCTCTAGTAATTTATATAAAGACCGTTCGCCATAGATATCAATACCATACCTTGTCGTATCTTGCGCGATTAGATTTAATTCTTTGACCCCTATTGCCGCTAACCGCTTAGCTTCATTAATAAGATCTTCCATCTTAAACGAACGATACGGTCCTCTTATCAACGGAATAGCACAATAGGCACATTTATTATCACAACCATCTGCAATTTTTAGATATGCCATCCACGGTTTTCCTGATAGTACCCTTGTTTCTTTGCCATAAGTTCCATGAAACGTTATACCCAAGGTTCTTGCTAATATATCATGCATCTGTGAGTATTCATCTAAGCTGATAAAAACATCTACTTCTGGTAATTCAGCCATAAGTTCCTTTTTATATCGCTGGGCTAAACATCCAGTAACAATTAATTTGCATCCTGTTTTTTCTTTGACTTCTGCCATTTCTAAGATGGTGTCTATTGCTTCTTGTTTAGCTGGCTCGATAAATCCGCAGGTGTTTATGATAATAGCATCGCATTTTTCGTATGCGGTTGTTATTTCAAAATTATTATTTTGCAATAACCCAACGATATATTCGCTGTCAACTAAATTTTTGCAACATCCTAAAGATATAATTCCTATTTTCATGTAATGCTCCTTATTTATTTAATTATATCATATAAATTTTTATACTTTTCTTTTAAATATTCAACATAATATCGGGGATCAAAATCTTCGTTTAATCCTTTTTGCAAAATAGTTCTTGCATCAAAAAGTCCTCCATAGCAATGAATATGTTCTTTTAGCCAATCTTCGATTTTTGCAAAATCATTTCTTTGTAAGCATTTAGCTACATCAATTGTCCTATCTAGATGATGATATATCTGTGCTGCATATGCACTTCCTAGAGCATAGGTTGGAAAATAACCAAAATCATTCGAAGCCCAATGTACATCCTGTAATATCCCGTTGCGATCATTATCAACCTTGATATCTAAATATTCTTCGACTTTCTTATTCCACGCAACATTCAAATTATCAAGATCACATCTACCTGAAAAAATATCTTTTTCTAATTCATAACGAATCAAAATATGTAATGGATATGTCAATTCATCAGCCATCGTTCGAATCAAAGAACATTCTACTTTATTGATGCTGCGATAAAAATCGTCTAGATCAATGTCTTGCAGTTGTTTTGAAAATAGTGCCTTCAAAGCTGGGAGCAAATTCTCCCAAAAAGCTTTACTACGCCCAATATTATTTTCTAACAATCTAGACTGTGACTCATGAAGGGCACGGCTTTTATTAGCTAAAACGCTGTTAGCATATTTTTTTGCGGTTTGATGTTCATAAAAGCCATGACCAATTTCATGTATCGTGCTAAAAATACCATCAATCAAATTATCTTCTCTATAAAAGGTCGTAATTCTAACATCATCTTGGGATATCGCATTAGTAAATGGATGCATATATTCACCGATATACCCCCAATTAGGATCAAATCGTAGATATTGTACAATAATCTTCATAAATTCTTTTTGCAAAACAATTGGATAATTGCCACTAAGATCTTTTATTTTTATTGCATTAGCTTTCGCATTAATTTTTTTGATAAAAGGCAATATTTCTTTTTTTATGGTAGCAAAAAAGCATCATATTGTCGTTGATCCATACCTTCTTCATAATCACTTAACAAGATATCATAGCAATCTTTTTTCGGATCCCGATATTTGCAAGCTTCAATATCCAAAGTAATCATTTCTTTTAAATATGGCGCAAATAGTGCATAATCATCATTTGCTTTAGCTTGTTCCCAAATCGTTTGCGCTTTAGCTGCTGTACTAGTTATTTTTAGATATAATTCTTTAGGAATTGCTTTCATTTTATTAAATTCTTTCAATAACAATTGAATTCTTCTTTGTTGTTCTAGATCTAGTTGTGCATCTTTAAGATTTGATAAAATTTCGTAAACTTCATCATTATTTTTAAGCTGATAATAGTCTTCCATAAAGATATCCAACATCTTTAAACGATTATCGCTTCCATCTTTGCACGCAATGGTTTGAGCATCAAATAAAAATGTATTAAGCATCATATCGTAAGCTGCTATCTTTTGTTCATAATGATCAATAATTTTCAATTCTTCCATGATTTAACCTCTTATTCTCGCTCATAACTAATGTCTTATATGATAGATATCATTTGAACTTAGTTCAATCTGATCGTGAATATACATAAAAATATCAAAACATGCTTTGGTATCACATAAAGCATTATGATGAGTTTCAAGCTCAATATCAAAATATTCACAAAGTTTATTTAGTCGATATGATGGCAAAGAATAATATTTTCTTGCTAAGCGGTATGTGCACATATATCGATCAAAAGGATCTGATAGATGATAACGATATAAGCATTTTTTCAGTACATTTATATCAAATGCCGCATTGTGAGCAACAACAATAGCGTCATAAAAATATTCTTTGATCTTTTCCCATATCTGCACAAAATTTGGTTTATCCTCAACCATTTTTGGATCTATCTTTGTTAGCTGAATATTAAAATCATCAAAATATGTTTCAGGATTTACTAGATAATATTCCTCGATGATTTCTCCATTATTTTTCATGATATATAAACCTATGGAACTAATCGCATCATTTTGATGATTTGGCGTTTCAACGTCTAAAAAAACAAAATTATTATCTAAAATACTCATAAATATACACCTGTATTATAGTATAACACTTATGCTCAATAAAAAACATTGTTGTTTTTGGAACATAAAAAAAGATGTCATCGTGACATCTTTATTTTACTTCAATGATCTTCATCATATTAGCAGAACCTTCTCCAGTAGGATAGCCTGCGGTCAATATAATTAGTTGTCCTGGTTTTACACCATACCCTTTTGCCAAGGTGCTAGCTAATTCATCATCATTCGTCAGATCATTTTGAATATCTGATAAAATTGGTGTTACGCCCCAATATGATTCTAGCTTTCTTTGGGTATCTTTGGTAAAGGTTACAGCTAAGATAGGTACGCATGGTCTAAACTTGCTTATTCTTCTTGCAGTAGTTCCTCCTTGTGTAAAGGCAACGATAGCAGCTACATTTTCCAATGTTAATGTGGCATCGGAAACAGAAATACCAATAGCATCTTGTACCGTACGTTTGCTAGATTGTTTAGATATATCCAATCTTTCACGATATGGGATGATTTTTTCAGCAGCTTCAGCAATGGTTGCCATCATTTTACATGCTTCGATAGGATACTCACCACTAGCACTTTCAGCACTTAGCATTACCCCATCAGAACCATCTAATACAGCATTAGCAACGTCACTAGCTTCTGCACGCGTACAGCGTGGATTTGCGGTCATGCTATCTAGCATATGGGTAGCAGTAATAACAGGTTTACCTACTTTATTAGCCATTTTGATGATCTGTTTTTGATAGATCGGTACTAATTGAGGTTCAATCTCGACACCAAGATCACCACGAGCTACCATTACGCCATCAGCAGCATCCAAGATGCTTTCAAGATTATCATATCCTTCTTGGTTTTCGATCTTAGCGATGATCTGGATCGTTGGCTTGCCTTCTTCAAACAAGATCTTACGAATTTGATCTACATCCTCAGCTCTTCTTACAAAACTTGCTGCAATAAAATCTACATCATTTTTACAGCCAAAGCGAATATCTGATTCATCTTTTTCTGAAATAAAAGGCATTGATAATTTTACCCCAGGTACATTGCAACCTTTTCTAGTACTGATAGGTCCGCTTACCTCGATTCGACATTTTAATTCATTTCCATCATTTTCCAAAACGGTAAGCTTCATTTTTCCGTCATTTATCAAGATGTAATTACCTGGGACAACATCATTAAATAATTCCGGACATTGGATATGAAAACGTTCATGAGTGCCAAGGATCTCAGCCTTTGTTACATAAACGATCTCACCCTTGGTGTATTCTTCTACATCATTTTTAAAAGCACCACAGCGAATTTCTGGACCTTTTGTATCCAGCATTACGCCTAGGTTGATGCCTGTCCTATCGCTTACCTCACGAACCATTTCGATACGCTTTAAATGTTCTTCATGATTGCCATGAGAAAAATTTAAACGTACGATATTCATACCAGCCCTTGCTAAACCCTCAATGGTTTCAGGATTTTCACTTGCTGGTCCGATAGTACAAACTACTTTTGTTTTTTTACCTAACATATTTCCTCCTAAATTAAGTTATCAAACAATCGATAAAATTCTTTACGAGATCTTCTAGGTGTTTCTAAAGCTTCATTTATCGGCATTGATATAATTTTGTTATCAATAATTCCAACACAATGACCGCCAATGCCCTGCATCAGCAGATCAACGGCTTTTTCACCCATTCGAGCAGCTAAAACACGATCTGTTGGTGTTGGACTTCCTCCTCTTTGAATATGTCCCAAAACTGTTGCTCGGCCACTAAAGCCCGTATTTAACGAAATCTTACGCGCTAAAGATTCACAATCAGTAATCTTTTCTGAGATGATGACAATTGCATGATTTTTCTTCGCAGCTTGATCTAGATAGCGTAAACGCTCTAAGATATCAAGTTCATCATAGCCGGTTTCTGGTGTAATAACTATTTCAGCACCACAGCTTATTGCCGTCCAAACCGCAAGATCTCCGCAGTGATTGCCCATAACTTCTACTACGGAACAGCGATGATGGCTACTTGATGTATCACGTAATTTATCTACATTTTCTACACAGGTATGCAATGCTGTATCAAAACCAATCGTAAAATCAGTCCCTGGTATATCATTATCAATGGTTCCTGGTAAACCAATACAATTAATACCACGTTTTGTTAATGCCATTGCGCCACGGTATGATCCATCACCGCCTATTACGACAACAGCATCAATGCCATGATCTTTTAACTGTTTAACAGCTTTTTCCTGTACATCGTCATCCTTGAATTCTGGCAAGCGGGCAGACCCTAATTTGGTACCGCCTCTATCAACCATATCTGAGACATCACCTTTATTTAGAGGCTCAAATATTCCATTGACAAGTCCACGATATCCATCACGGATACCCACAACTTCTATTCCGTTAGCTAATGCAACACGTGTTACTGAACGTATTGCTGCATTCATTCCCGGAGCATCGCCACCAGAAGTTAAAATACCAATTTTTCTAACCATAAGAAATCTCCTTTAATGACACAACTATTTTACCATTTTAGTTTTCTATAAACAATTTTTTCTTCTATCTTTTTGCGATAATTCAACGATTTTTGTATTAGTTTTTATTCTTTCCATCAACCTAACCGCTTTCAATTTATCATCATTGATTATTGCATAATGATTTTCCAAGCTTTTTAGATCTTCATTCGATGTATACCATGTACATAATTCATTTTCCATTCGATAATTTAAGATTGGTAATAAGATATCATCTCTAAACCAAGCGGATATCTTTTCAGCACCTATATCATCAAAAACAACAAATTTAGCACGTTTCAATTCATCAATAAGTGGTTCATATTCATTGGTATTGATCAAACTTTTTATTTTTAAAGATAAACTTGGAACATGGACATAAGCAACCCTTTCCTGTTTTTTTGCATGAAAATTACAAGCGCAAGCTGCAAGGTAGCTTTTTCCGCTTCCCATGCTGCCAAACAGATATACATTTTGCATGCTTTCACAACAAGCATTTAGCTGCCACAATACTTTTAGATAATTTGCATCTTCTTTGTCAAGATCTATTTTTTTAAATTCCACATCATAATGTGTCTTTGGAAGATCACATTGATAATAATACTTTAGATGATCAATTTGTTTTTCATATTCCTGTTTATATTTACATTCTCTATATACTTCTAAAAGCATGCCTTCATAATCAATATCCAGATATTTACCAACTAGATTTTGTTTACAATTTTCCAATCCTGAACACTGTTTACAAATATTGACGTTTTGTTGATAGCGATAAAATTTATTGGGATATTTATAAAGTAATTCTTTTTTGAATCCTTTTCGTTTAAATAAATCAATAATAAGCGGATCGCTCTTTAGGCTTTCAATTAATTTGTTATTATCAATATTTTTTGTTTTAAATTCAATCTTATCCATTCTGCAGCTCCTTTTTTAGTTTTGCTAGCAATGCATCCCGATCTGTATCATCTTCACTTGATTGATGATATTCCGGCATGATCCTAGAAGGCTTAGCAGCATACTTAACACTATTTTCTTGTTTACAGGCATTAATCGCATCATCTCTGTTTTTTACCCCAATCCTCAACCATTGTGCCGCAATTTTTTCAACAAAATTTAATATCAAGCGGTTTTGATTGATTTTCAATACATATTCTATCAATGTATTGATAACTTCATTAGAAAATCCATACTTATATGCCAAAGTTTCTAAGATAAGGCGATCAGAACTGGCGATTTCTACATTATTTTGTTTAGCTTGTAAAAAAGCAATTGGGCTTGATTGATAGATGTCTTTTGTATTTAGTTTAGCGTTACTGTTCTTAGATGCAGCTTTTTTCAAATAATCACCATTGAAGGTCTTTTTTTGATAGTCAACACTGTTGCCTACCAATATGATCATTTCGTCGACACCAATTCCATTCAAACTAGCAATTTCTCCAATTAATTGTAGATTCTCTTCATTTCTAAGTTCGATTGGAAAAACTAATGAGCTAACTTTCTTAAAAAAACGATCATAGTCAAATTTGATATCAGCATGATTAACAAAGCTATATTTAGGATGTACCTTATTAAATTTTACTTCATCTAATTTAAGGCTTTCTAGTTCATCATCACGCATCTTTGCACTAATGTTTTTAAATTCTTCAAGATTTGCCTTATTATTGATGAGCTTACTTGCAGTTAATTCAAATTGCTTTGTTCCTATCGAACGAAGCAACAATTTAACAAAAAGCTCATTTTTAAAAAAACTTTCTGGTGATAAAGGATGATTGACGATATAGATATAGGTACTTCGATCATCAATAGTTCGAATATATGTGTTAATTAAATTAAACTCTTCCAATTTGCATCTTGCTTTGTATACATCCATGATATTCATATTTAATATATCACATAGCCTTCCATGATTTTCTAAACTTCTTTGACGCAGTCCTTCATTTATCAAGCTTAAGTACAATAATGTAGCATAAGGACCAATTATCGGCTGATATAAAGATAACAAAGACGCATTAAATAAAGGCGATAAATTATCACTCACTTGAATACGATATGTGTCTTTTGCTTTTAACTCTGGCATTGTATGATCCTTTCTAACATTTTATCAACTTCCAATTCTAGTTCTTTTAAAGATTGATTATTGTAAATGACATAATCAGCTTTAGCAATTTGGATTTTGGGATCCAATTGTGCTTTATAACGTAATACTGCTTGATCGTAGCTATATCCTCGATTTAACATCATCCTTTTAATGGCTATATCTTTATCACAAGTTACCAAGATAATTTTATCAAATAGCTTTTCCCATCCACATTCGAAAAGTATCGCAATTTCAACAAAATTAACTGTATCATTCAATTTTAAAATTTCCTCTTTCACATAAGGATGAATTATTTCTTCAAGCTGTTTACGCTTTTTATCATCTGAAAAAATAATATTAGCTACTTTTTTTAAATTAATATCATGATAATTTAGAACATCCATCCCTAGTAATTGAATAATGCTTGAATATGCTGCATGCGTACGATCATAACATCTTTTAGCAACATCATCACAATTCAATACAGGATATCGACGAGCAAGCAATTTGCATACTTCACTTTTACCGCTAGCTATCGTTCCACACACAGCTATCTTCATTGACTATGCTCCCTTTTGGCAATGCGGACAATAGTATGTACCTCTTCCGGCAACAACTTTTTTCTTTATCAAAGTATTGCATATCGCGCATGGTTGTCCTTCTTTTTGATGAACTTTACACGACAATTGAAAACGTCCGGTTACTCCTAAACTGGAAGTATATGACCTGATGGTAGTTCCTCCTGCTGCTATAGCCGCTTGTAGTATTTGCTTTGTTCCTTCAACGATCAAAGAAATGGTCTGATCATCTAAAGAATTAGCAGGATGCGACGGATCTATCTTTGCATAAAAACAAATTTCATCAGCGTATATGTTTCCTATTCCTGCTATGATATGCTGATCAAGCAGATCTTGCTTGATAGCATGACGGCTGCAACTTAATTTTGTTTTCAAATATTTAACATCAAATTCTTCGCTCAATGGTTCTACGCCAAGATCGTGAAAATGATCCAAATCGGTTGACAAAGGCCATATTTCCATCCTTCCAAATTTTCTTGTATCATGATATCTAAGCTGCATACCATTGCTTAAAGTAAAAATGACATGCATATGTTTGGTAATCGGCTCCATTGGTGATTGAATATAATATTTCCCTTCCATACGCAAATGAGATACGAAATAACAATCATCCATCTGAAAAATAAGAAATTTTCCTCTTCTATGAAATGAGCGAAAATGTTGGTGCAGCAAGCTTTTACAAAATAATGCTTTATTGCTCACGATTGGTTCATATAATACATCTATTGCTATGATTTCTTGATCTTTTATCTGGTTTTCAAGGGTTCTTAGAACCGTTTCTACTTCTGGCAATTCTGGCATTATTTTGCCTCGTACCACGTTTTGCCGACCTTGCAATCAGCTTTTAATGTTACTTTTAACTGCATGGCATTCTCCATGCCATCTTTAATGATACATTTCATCAATTCTTCTTCCTCCTTTACAACATCAAAGATCAATTCATCGTGAACCTGCAAGATCATTTTGGACTGACATTTTTTTTCTTGCATGACCTTGTCGATATTTATCATCGCAATCTTTATAAGATCAGCTGCAGAGCCTTGAATAGGTGCATTCATTGCAGCTCTTTTTCCAAATTCTTTGACCATATAACTTTTATTATTAATTTCTGGAATCATCCTTCGACGATTGCTGATCGTTTTAACATATCCATTTTCTTCACAATATGAAATAATTTTTTCCATATATTCCTTGATTCCCGGATAACTAGCCAGATAGTTATCGATATATGTTTTTGCATCCTTTCGCGAGATATGCAGCTGGGTAGCTAAGCCAAAATCGCTTATGCCATAAACAATGCCAAAATTTACAGCTTTAGCTTTACGCCGCATATCAGCATCAACTTTATCACCTTCTACCTTAAAAACATCCATGGCTGTTTTGGTATGGATATCCATACCATGATTAAAAGCATCGATCAAAGTTTTTTCATCAGCCATATGAGCAAGCATCCTTAGCTCGATCTGCGAATAATCGCTTGAAATCAAGATATTATCATTACTTGGCAAGAAAGCTTTTCTGATCATCCTTCCTTCTTCATTACGAACTGAAATGTTTTGCAAATTAGGATTTGAGCTAGAAAGACGTCCTGTTTCACTTATGCATTGATTAAAGGTCGTATGGATCTTATGATCATGGTATATATATTTTTTTAATCCTTCAGCATAAGTTGAATAAATTTTTTGCCATTTACGATAATCTAAAATCAATTCAATGACGGGATGCATTCCTTGAAGTTTTTCCAAAACTTCTTGAGATGTACTTCTTTTTTTACCGCTTGGCAATGCAAGTTCATCAAATAATACCACAGCTAATTGTTTAGGTGAATTCAAGTTAAATTCATGGTCAACATATTTATAAATTTGATTGCTAAGATCGTCGATCTTTTGCTTGCAATCATAAGCAATTTCATCTAATTTTTGTTCATCAACAAAGATACCTTCATGTTCCATCTTAAATAAAACCTTAGTCAAAGGCATCTCGATATCATAGAAAAGTTCATGTAATGAATATTCTTCTAATTTATCTTTGGTCTTAACGTATAATTCAAAGACATTTAGTGCTTTTTGACAGCAATATTTTATTGCAGCATCTTCATCGCGCAAGATCGGCTTATCATTAGTACCATATATATCTTTATGGTCATGATCTTGTTTTAAATGATATTCTGTTACGATCTTTTCCCAACTGTTTAGCAGCGAATTCACCAAAAAACATGACACCATGGTATCATATGAAAAATTAAGTTGCAGACCACTATTTGCCAAAAGATGATAATTATATTTTACATCGTGACCTATGAGCATCAATCCATCGAGCTTATTTGCCAGTGCGAATAGATCATTAGCTGCAATATAATATGTATCATGTCCATTAGAGATTCCTGCACCGACAATTTCAGCATCCATAAAATCATTGGTAGATTGATCAAAAACTATTGCCATACCTTCAGCAAATAATGACAGATCAATTTCTTTGATCGTTTTAAAATTCTGAACATCTGTTGAAATTTCAACTTTTGTACTGTTATTTAATTTTTCTTCATATCTTGCTTTTAAACTTGACATTTCCAAGCTTTGCAAAAAATCAATCAAAGTCTGATAATTTGGAACAAATCGACAATCATCAAGTTCTAACGGCAAATCAACATCTGTCTTGATAGTAGCTAATTTTTTGCTTAATAAAGCGCTTTGCTGACCTGCAATCATTTTTTCCTGTAACTTACCTTTTAAATCATCGATATTTGCCAATAAATTTTCGACAGTGTTATAAGTTTGTAACAGTTTTACAGCAGTTTTTTCACCAATTCCATATACTCCTGGAATATTATCTGAGCTATCTCCCATCAATCCTTTAAGATCTATGATCTGTTTTGGCATTAAACCAAAACGCTCTAAAACCGCTTGTTCATCCATTTTTTCCATTTGTCCGACACCTTTTCGCATCAACCAAACTGTTGTTGTCTCATCAACCAGTTGCAAAAGATCTTTATCGCTTGACAATACATGCATTTGACATTCTGGATATCTTTTTGCCATCGATCCAATGATATCATCAGCCTCAATATCACTCAATTCTAACCATTTCACATTAAAAGCATCTAAATAATCTCTTATTAATTGAAATTGCCCAACTAGTTCAGAAGGAACTTCTTTCCTTCCACCTTTATAATCAGCAAATATATCATGCCTAAATGTATGCTTTCCAGCATCAAAAGCAACAAAAACATAATCAGGTTCGATCATATCTAAGGCCTTTTGGAACATCATCGCAAATCCATATACTGCGTTGGTATAAACACCATTAGTGGTCATTAAAAGCTGATGTGCATTACTATAAAATGCTCTAAAAAGCATTGAGTTTCCATCTACCATCAACATTTTTTCCATTTTTCTTACCTCTGTTTCTTATTTTAAAAATGAAGTAGATCATTATCTACTTCATTATTCAAGATTGTCTGAATTTTGTAACATGTCTTCAGGAATAATGCTTGTAGCCATGCCTTCTAAAGTTTGTAAATTTTCATACATGATCGAAATATAATCTTTTCCTTGATTCTTTTGTTCTTCGGTCAAGCTGCTTAGATTATTTAATTCTACCCGTGTAAGATCAAGTTCTTCCTCTAGTTCATTAAATAGCTCGATCATATCATCGGTCATGTTTGGCTCATATGCAATATACTGTACATGATCTTTCTTGATTCTTTCTTTGATAACTTCTAATTGTTCATCATTTGGCAGCGCACCATATTTACTTAATATAACGGGATATACTTCGATATTATATGCCTTTTGCCAACAACCAAAGCTTGATGTCATGCTAACAAATTTAATTGCTTTGTTTTCAAGTAAGTTGTTCGTCGCTAGTTTTTGATATGCTGCGTCAAGCTGCACCAGTTCATTTTCTAGCTTATCACAGTTTTCACGATACATATTGGCGCTATCAGGATATTTTTTAGCATACCAGTCAGCAATATCTTTCGCCATGCTTAACATAGCAATAGGATCCATCCATAAATACATATCTTTCTCATTAACATCAACATCCCCAAACAATTCCGAATCATAGTAAGGAGATTCAATATATGTTACTTCTGATTGATTATATACCGGAGTATAACGCTGGAAAAGATATGTTGCATTTAATGTAGATAAATAATTGATATCTTTTATCTTCTCATTGATTATGGTTCGATATACCGTATTATATGGCTCTACTTGTCCTATTTCAAATAAAGCATCGCTATTCTCTAATATTTCCTCATAATTATCTACTACAGTTGCTCTTTGGACAATCTCATCGGTCTGGATCGACTTATAGCTTGTAGTATCTTGAGTAATTCTTTGAATAATATAGCCTATGGGATAGACCGTATATGCAACTTGATTATTTAAAGAAGTGCAGCCAGTTAATTGCATCAACATCAGCATAGCAATCAATAGTTGAACGACTTTTTTTCTCATGACGATTCCTCTTTTCATATCTTAGAGTATATCATAAATTTGTTTTTTTTCATATAAGACAATGTTCTTTAAAACTAAAATAATCATTATTTGAAATTATCAAATGATCAAGCACTTGGATACCAACAACTTTCATAGCTTCAACGATAATTCGGGTTGCCTCCTTATCAGCTTTTGATGGTAGCAAAACTTTGCTAGGATGATTATGAACTAAAATGATATTAACGGCCTTTTGTTTTAAGCCTTCATCAATGATATCCCGCGGATAGATATTGCTACGATTTATGGTTCCTACAAATAATACCTTATAAGATATAAATTGACACATATTATTTAAAAATACTACCAAAAATCTTTCTTGAGATTCATGTCCTAGTTCTAGCTGTAGCCATTTAACTACCTTTCCAGGTTCATCTAAACAAACCTGTAAACACACTTCATTTAAGGCCATGCGTCTAGCCAATTCAAAACAAGCTTTTAGTTCCAAAGCTTTTACTGTTTTGATACCTTTAATCGTACATAGATCATTAATGCATAAACTATTGATATTCCCTATTCCTTTAGCTTTGCATAGCAACGATTCTGCAATCTGTAAACTACTTGTATTTTGATAACCATTACGAATGATCAGGGCTAATAACTCATTGTTGCTTAAGCATTGAAGCCCATATTTTAAAGCTTTCTCACGGGGTTTTTCAATTTCAGGCAGATCTTTAATAAGCATAGAATTTCGCTCCTTTTTTAGATATACGCATCTTTTTGTATAAAT
>CASGCC010000022.1 GCA_949299585.1 uncultured Bacillota bacterium
CAATGGCCGTTGTCGCATTACTGATAATCGTGTGTGCTTCCGAAGGAAGACGATCATATTCTGTATGCAGGATCTCACGCACTAAAACGCGTTCCCATCCCATAGGATACACATCCGGTACCGGATACACTTCCATTCCCTGTTTATCATGCAAGGCATCCTGTACGACCTGTATCAAATCGGGGTGTGTTTTCTTGATCGCAATATATACTTTCGATACATCTGCCATCTTCTTAAAGATTTCACAACCCATCACAAAATGAGAAACATCTTTCATGATGATCTTATAATCGGCAGTAATATAAGGCTCACATTCCACCGCATTGATAATAATACAATCAATTCCATCCGGTTTTTGATACTTCACATAGGTAGGAAAACCGGCTCCGCCCAAACCGACAATTCCGGCCTGTTTGATTTGCTCAACGCATTCTTCTCGTGTTGCCGTATGATAATCCAAAGGCATAAGTGCCTGCGTCTTTGTTTGCGTTTCATCCAATGCGATAACCATATGATCCATAGGCTTCAACATAGCACTCATACGCTTTTTAATTCCCATATAAGTTCCAGATACACTGGAATACAAAGGCACAAAAAAACCAGACTTTGTTTGCGCCAGTTTTGTACCAATCTGTACCTTGTCGCCTTCACTGACAAAGATTTCAAAGTCTGTATTGGCACCAGCGGCCAAAGGGATATAGACTTCTTTTTCAGGCATCAAAGAAATGATGTCTTTTTTCTCTGTCAAACCTTTACGTCCAGGAATATGATGATGCATTTCTCCCAGAAACAGTGACATATAAAAATCCCTCCTAATAATTCATTCTTTCTTATCATATTCTTTTTATTAAGTAACTTCAAGGTCTTTCCCAAATGCTTATGTCATCTTAATGTAACTAAAGAATTAAAAATACAGTGACACCCCATTTCCTCATTGTATTCATTTCACGTAAGATGTAAAAGAGTTTTTAAATGCATCGTAAAACACAAAGCAAATATATCCAATCACCAAAGGCAGTAACACAAAGTTTTGAAAAAATATGAATTGTACTGTATGTCTCCATGATGATCGCTTTTATTCCACATATCCTTATTTTCAACTTTATCATACAAATAAAAGAATTATTCGATCGGTCTTACATATATAGTTTCTTGCGTACACAAATAAAGCAGGTCCTGGAAGTGTTCTTTTCCTTCGTATTAGACTTTTATTTAGAGATTGACTATAATACAGATTATGAATAAAAAGAGCAATACATTGAAAACCTGGATCCTTATTTCGTGCTGTTTTTTTATTTTAATTTGCAGCATCGTTTACTTTATTCAACATAAAACCGGCAATCGTCCAGATACACATTCCATTGTATTGACCGATGTCGGCTTTGATACCTCGATCACTTTTGAAGCCAACTGTACAAAAGAAGATTTTGATTCTTATGTGGCGATCGTAAAAGAAAGTTTTATACATTACAATCAGCTTTTTGATCAATATAACGCCTATGAGGGGATCAACAATGTCTATACCTTAAATCATGAAGCGTATGAAAATCCGATAGAAGTCGATCCGGAATTGGTTGATCTGATTTCGTACTCTTTAGCATTCAATGAAAAAGATACGGCCTTCGATATAACACAGGGAAAATTATTAGATGTTTGGCACACATACCGAGAAGAAGGCTTAGAAAAAAATGCGCAGCATAAAAGTGGCCGTCTTCCCAGTGAAGAAGAAATTCAAGAAGCAAGAACTCATTCAGGAAATGATAAAATACAAATACAAGACCATACGATCCGTTTTACGGATCCTGAATTTATGATTGATTTAGGCGGAATTGCCAAAGGCTACGCAACACAAAAAACCGCTGAGAAGTTACAAGATGAAGGGTTACATACCGGTTTTATCAATGCCGGGGGCAATGTTGTTTTAATTGGTCATAAATCGGATGGAACATGGAATATCGGCATTCAAGATCCAAATAAACAATCCTCTTTGCTTCAATTAAAGACCGCAGAACCTCTAGCGATTGTGACTAGTGGCGACTATCAAAGAAATTACGAAGTGGATGGTGTACAATATGCACATATCATTGATCCAAAGACTGGCTATCCACCTAGATTTCATCGCAGTGTAACCATTCTTTGTAAGGATTCAACATTAGCCGATGCCCTAAGCACTGCCCTATTTTGTATGTCCTTAGAGGATGGCCAGCATTTTATACAAGAAAACTATCCGGATGTGGGCGTTGTCTGGATTGATTCAAAAGATACAACGCCAATCAAACCAGATCTTTCTACCAGTCAATATGATATTTATATTACTGCAAATTATAAAGATAAAGTCCGTTTAAATTAAAACAAGGGGTCAATCGTGATGCCCCTTTTTATAATGGTTATGTGTTTGGCTTTTATCGCTTTTTTGAGCGTTTTGTTGTTTTGTATGTTGAGCCATGTGACATTGAATCTGTTCGTTTTCCCTAGTACACTCCTTTGTATTTTCATAAATTTTTTGACATAGATGATCATCGTCACTATAGACAGTAATGCTCAATTCTTCCGTTTCCTGCAGGGATTGTAAGATGTCTTCGTAACACTGATGCCATGGGTTTAACTCTTTACACCATTGTTTTCCTTGTTCATCATACGTCGTCACATCAACCACTCGATCTAGTCGGTTGATCTGTAATTGGATCAATGTATCACCCTCTAAGGAAATAGCCGCAACCGGCAGGAAATAAAACCAGTAACTAAATCCACAAACCAATAAAATCACAGTGAATGAAAATGCTGCCTTTAAACCTCGTCTTTTTTTATGATAGATTCGGGAATGAATGTACTGTTTTGTTTCTTCTTTCATGGTTTCCGTACACTGCAGTTTGTCAAAATCTTCTTTGATTTCAAGACGCATCTCATTCACCTCCCAGCTGCTTTTTTAATATCTGTTTTGCCTGATACATCCATGTATAGATCGTATTGACCTTTTTCTTTAAGATGTCGGCAATTTCCGTTTCTTTATACCCTTCATAATAATACAAGTAAATCACCGTACGATAGTTTTGAGGAAGGGATAAAACAGCTTCCAAAACCTCTGGATGCTGCGGTGGTTCTGTCATAAAAGCCGATTCAACTTTATCCAAAGATACGGTATGTGAGTGGAAAAAATTCTTTAAAACATCTTTACAGGTATTGATGCTGACACGAATGAACCAGGCTTTTTCATGTTCTTCACTTTCAAAAGAGTTATTGTATTTTAAATACTTTAAAAAGACACTCTGAAAGACATCTTGTGTGTCTGCCTCATTTTTCAAATATAAAAAACAAATTCGTGTGATCAGATTCGCATATTTATCAACGGCCTGATTCACTTCCCACTCACTACGCATTTTATCGCTCCTTATCGATAATTTGAATGTGCTCTATGCTCTGCCTGTTTGTGTGTACAAGACTTGTCTGCCAAATGTTCATGGTTTAGGCAATAATCACAAATACCATTTTGATCTTCATCGACATAATGAGCACAATTTTTGTAATTTTCAAAACAGTTTCGATCATCCCAAATTTCATCTTGATTTTGATCCACATTATTGGATCGTATTTCTGTCTTTACCATATCATTTTCAAAAAAAGATTGTAAGTTGGTGTGGGTAAAATCAGCATTCATACAACAGCCAATACATGCGCTGATCAAACATGTTAATGCCTTCACTTTGATCTCCTCCTTTTCACCCTAAATACGATTGAAAGAAGAAAATCCTTTTGAAAACTTCATTAAATTGGTTAATCCATACTAATTGTGGTTCAGATCCTATCATAAAAAAGTTTATGGAAAAGACGCTTTATAAAGCAAATAGAAGTATAAAAGCAAAAAAAGAAGTTGTTTGGAAACGATATTCCTTCCAAGACAACTTCTTTCTGTTTTTATTTATGTAGGATATGTGCACAGCGATCACAAAGGCCGTCTTCGTTTTCGCTGGTCGTATAATTCCAACAACGAGGACAGGCATGACCATCGGCATGTTCAACTTTTACGCCGCATAACTCATACATTGGAAGTTGGTCCGCAGTAAAGGCAAACTGGGAAACAATCAGCCATTGTTGCGGCTTTTTCACGATTTCTTCCATGATAGCTTTCGTTTGATCATCGACATGTACACAGACTTTGGCCTCTAAAGATTTACCAATCACACCTTGTGCACGAGATTCCTCCATAGCCTTTAATACATCTTTACGAACCTTGAACAAAGTATCCATCTTTTCACGCAGTGCTTCGGTATCAAAATTTAATTCCAGCGATTGGAATGATGTTAAGTGAATCGATTCTTCATCAAAGTGCATAAAATCATTGATTTCTTCACAAGTATGACACAAGATCGGTGCCCAAAGTTTTGTCAAGACTTCAACGGCTGTATAAAGTACCGTCTGTACCTGACGTCTTTGGTTATCCTCAATATTTTCGATGTATAAAATATCCTTTGTGTAATCCAGATAATAGGCACTCAATTCATTTGTCATCAGATTGCTTAATGTCTGTACAATATCCGCAAAACGATATTCTACATAAGCCTTTTCACAAGACTGAACAACATCACCATTGCCAAAAAGCATATTATCCGCTAGAATTAGAATACAATTTGCAAAGGAAGAAATATATGGAAGAATTAATTACCTCACTTATCAACAGCTATGGCTATCTTGCTATCTTTGCCTTGATCGCCATTGAAAACATCTTTCCGCCAATTCCCAGCGAGATCATCTTAACGCTAGGAGGCTTTTTGGTAATTCAATCATCATTAGGGTTTTCCCAAGTGGTTTTTTGGGCAACCTTAGGTTCAACGATTGGTGCCTTTATCCTTTATTATGTAGGCTATATCTTGCAGCCAGCTCGCTTCAAAAAAATGCTATGCTCCCCCCAAGCCCAAAAGCTTGGCTTTAAATATCAAGAAATCGAAAAAGCACAGCGTTGGTTTGATCATAATGGCAAGATCACGGTCTTTTTATGCCGTTTGGTCCCCGTAATTCGCTCTTTGATCTCCATTCCTGCCGGGATGAATAAAATGCCTATGCTTGCCTTTTTAAGCTACACGATCGCCGGCAGCCTATTATGGAATCTTATCTTAGTTTATATCGGAACCTTATTAGGTGAAAATTGGGCCATGATATCGATGTATATCGATCGCTACGCCCTGATCATCCTGGTCATCGGCATCATCGTGGCTGCTGCTTTTGTCGCAAGAAAAAGCATAAATCAAAAAAAGCGTTAGATCCTTTATGATCTTAACGCTTTTTTCTTATGCATCCAGCAAGTCTAGCTTAAGCGCATATATTTGACTGATATATTCAACGATCATGCTCGTTAGCAAGCTGCGATCATCATCATTTAGATGGTAGTAACTGCGCCTCCCATCTGCACATATCTCTTTGACATTCCCATCACTGTAAAAATATATCATGCCATCATTATCCATGTTTTTTAAAAACATCAAGACATTATTTTCATCAAAGCTGCCTTCTGCTGCGGTTTCCAGCAGGCTTGCCTGCATGATATCAAAGATATTCTTATTTAAGCGAGTGGTCAGATCATTGACCTGCGCATAAAATTCATCCTGCGGGGTGTTTTCAATGTTTGTTCCAAGATTGGCTTTTATCGGATATCGAAATGATGCCATATTTATGTCTTCACTGCTAGAAACTTTATCCGAAGCGCGATAATATACCATGATGTTATCCGCATCAACAAAATCCCCCATGATCTTTGCTTCTTCCTTAACGCTAGTGCATCCCGCCAGCATAAGCAATAAGAGCAGCATTAGCTTTTTCATAATCAAAAACCTCCAAGCTAAAATATCATTAGCTATATGATATCATTTTCACAATTGTTTTCCTATACCAAATTCCACTGTTTTTTGGTCATAAAAAAATGACCAAACCTATTAAAAAACGATCCTTATCGGATCATTTTTATCGTCTGATTTCCATCAATTTAGCGTTTAATTCGCCTTCGATCTTTGTTAATTCCTTTTGGGCTTCTTCTCGTTTAGCCTTACCTTCGGTCTGGATCTTCAATACTTCATCCAAGGTAGTGATCAGTTGTTCATTGGTATGCTTCAAGGTCTCGATATCCACGATGCCTCTTTCGCTTTCTTTGGCAGTTTCGATCGTTGCCATCTTTAGGGTTTCGGCATTTTTCTTTAAAAGCTCATTGGTCATATTAGACACTTCATTTTGCGCTTTCATCGCTTCCTTAGAATGGCTTACGCCCAAGGCTAAGACCATCTGTGATTTCCATAAAGGAATGGTATTGACCAAGGTGCTTTGGATCTTTTCGGTCATCAATGTATCGTTATTTTGCACCAAGCGGATCTGCGGCCCCATCTGCAAGCTTACCGTTCTGGTCAATTCCAGATCATGCAGCTTCTTTTCAAAACGATTTATCGCATTAGAAAGGTCATTGGCCGCCTGCGTATCCTGCGTCAAGCCACTTTTTTCTGCTTTTGCGATAAGCTCAGGAAGCTCATTATTTTTGATATCTTCCAACCGTTTATAACCAGCTAAGATATACATCGATAGTTCTTTATAATTATTTAGATTTTGCGCATAAAGCTCATCTAATAAAGCAATATCTTTCAACAAGGTAATCTGATGCTGTTCTAAGATCTTCACGATCTTATCAACATTGTTTTCTGTTTTATCATACTTGGTCTGTAATGCTTTTAGCTTATTGGTCTGTTTCTTAAAAAAGCCAAAGAAACCATCTTCTTTTTCTTCGATCTCAAAGCCTTTTAGTTCCACGATCAAATTAGTTAAGGCATCGCCCACTTCTCCTAGATCCTTGGTCCTAACATTTTCTAGCGCGCTATCACTAAAAGAAGCTAGCTTCTCTTGAGCGTTTGATCCATACTGCAATACTAGATTGCTGCTGGTAATATCGATCTGCTTAGCAAAATCTTCGACCATTTGCCTTTCTTCCGTACTTAAGCTGCTTTCATCAAACTTTGCCTGATTATTGATCTTTTCTTCGCTGGTTTCATTTTCCAGCACTTTTGGCTGAGGGGTTTCTTGCCCCAAAGTCAATGTGATCTTGTCTGCCATTTCTTATCCCTCCAATACAAAATCTTCTTTTATCAATAGATCGATCTTGCCTTCGCTGTCATTTAATATGCGTTTTGCTTGCTGCAAGATCGCCTGTTCTACCAAATTACGGGCTAATCGTCCATTGCCACTAGTCTTGTTTTCATCATTTTGCTTTGCTGCAAAGTAGGTTATCAAACTAGGATAGGCTCCTTCATCGATTTGATATTCCTGCTGCTTAGCAATGCTGATGGCGATCTGCAGCAATTCTTCCGCCGTATAATCTTCAAAATGGATGATATTAGGAAAGCGAGAACGCAAACCACTATTTGCCGTTAAAAATTCTTCCATTTCGCGATCATATCCAGCTAAGATCACGATCAGTTCCTCACGATGATCCTCCATGGCTTTGACCAATGTGTCGATACATTCTAATCCATAGCTATCATCCTGACCACGATATAAGCTATAAGCCTCATCGATAAACAGCACCCCACCTAATGCCGATCTAACGATCTGCATCGTCAAAGGCGCTGTATGCCCTACATATTTACCAACCAGATCAGCACGGGTTACCTCCACCAATTGACCTTGGCTAAGCACCCCGATTGCTCGCATATAGCGGCTGATAAGCCGCGCTATGGTGGTCTTACCGGTTCCCGGGTTGCCCATAAATATCATATGCTTGCTTATTTCGGTCGTTTTCAAGCCTTGAGCCTTACGCTTTTGCTGGATCTGCATATGGCTTTGCAAAGTTCTGATATGATCTTTAACCTTCGTTAAACCCACGATTTCGTCTAATTCGTGATCAATCGCTGCCAAGCGGGTCTGCACATCATCTTGCTCGCTCAATGCCTTGATTGCACTTTCGCCTTTGATGATCGGCATGCCTTCAACAATCAAAACAGCTTGACCATCATGGCCATTTTCCAAGACAAACTGTGATATGACCAGATAAAAATGCTCTAAATAAGCCATGATCGATTCCATTTGTTTTTGAAAATCAAAATGATCTAATAACCATCCCTGGATGCTTTCATCGATCATCAGCGTTAATTTTAACTTATCATTTACTTTTGCTTGTAATTGCTGCAACTTTTTTTGGATCAAGATGCTGATATCTTCCCTGCTTAACCGATCAAAGCCGATCTCATCCTGGATCTTAGCCATGAAGCTTTTACCAAAAAGTTCTTCCATTTCTTTTAAGCCTTGATTGCTGATAAAGATCAAATACTTATCTTTTGCCGTAATGCTGCTGATCGCTTCTTTCACCAAACCAGACTGCGATTCGATGAGCTGCCCTTTTTGCGAAATATAACGTTTATTCAAGATGATCCTTCCATCAACGACCAGATCATTTAGCATCTGCAAAAAATTACGATGACATCCTTTAAAGTTTTCAAAACAAATGATCGAACCGCGGCTATTGATTGCTGTAAAAAGATCCTGCAAAAATAACGGTTCTTGTGAAGGGCTGCTATATAAGCTCATATCCATGCTATATACATCATAGCTTTTAACGATGTCATCCTTGCTAAGGATCTTCGCTAGTTCGCTGATTGCAGCATGCTTGCCCACGCCATCTTGACCATATATGATCATCGCGTTCTTGCAATGCGGATTTTCTAAGACATAAGGGCGACGAAATGCCATGCATAATTCATTTAAGGCCTTATCTTGACCGATGATCTGATTTTTCAGTTGCTCCAAGGCCTTATCAAATATCAGCTTTTCATCTTTAGGTCTTTCATCATAAGTAACGCCATAATCTTTCTTGATCTCCTCTTCAAAAGTTTTGATATCAAAATTATCATAGCGCTTTTTTCCCAAGACCTCTACCATCAAGCGTTCTTTTTCAAGCGTAATTTTACTTTTTTTGGTCATAATTATTCTGTTTGATCCTTCATCTATCAATTGTTTTTAACATCTTGCTATTATATGCTTCATAAGCATCTAACAAAAATTTTAAGCTGCTATTGGGCTTTGATGCATATTCTTGACGAGCAGTTTCTATGATCGTTTCAACATCTTCACAAGCAAGCATTTGTTGATATTTATCAACGATATCATCACTTTGGCGCAAGTTCAAAGCTTTTTGCAGATAATCACGCTCATCCTTAGCATTGATATTATCTAAGATCGCTTCGTTGATCATATCTTTATCAATCATGGCGCTATAATCAGCATATCCGCATAACTTAGCATAATCTTCTAATTTATCATTGATCATGGCGCTGAATTTTTGAGCGCTGGTGTTTTGTAAGCTTGGGTCGTCTTTTTCTAATTGTTCAAACATCTCATCAAAAAGGGCATAAACATCTTTTTCATTGCTCATCTTGGCCACCTGCCTTTTTCTTCATGATACCTTCACCAACCAAACCATCTTTTTTCAAGATTGCTTCCAGCGTTGAAATATCAGCCGATAGATTAAGGATATCATCTTCACACAACGTTGCCGTCAAGGTCTTCATCGCATCATTGATCAAGATGATCGTTTTTAATAGCTTTTCTTTGGTTTGTTTAAATTTTTCATTATGCTGTGTCTTTTCTAGATCCTTATACTGATTCAAGATATTGATCAATATCGGCAAGTAGTAACTATATAGCTTTTCCAATTTTTCATGAGAAGAAGGAAAAGTTTCCTCAATGCTCTTGATCTGTTTCAGCAAAGCACAGCTTTCATAAAGTCCATTGCTAATTTCTTCATCAGGAATCGCGGTATTAAGTTCATCGATCATAGCGATGAAACTAGCAGCCTTTGCATCATCATCGGCCGCTTTGCTTTCTTCTTTTGCTTCACTGAAGCTTGTTTTGCCTTTAGATCTATCATCTTGTTTATACAAAGGATCATCATCCATGGCAAAGGACAATAATAATCTTAAGATCTGATTATAGACCTTAGAATACTGATAACCAAACTCCGCTAACGAGCATACATAATCATTATTCCTAAATACGTTTAAACTATTAAGACTGCGATAACTATTATTCTTCAAGCGCAGATTTACATCTTTCATGACCGGAAGCTCTTCGTGTTCGCTAAAATAATCTTTTAATCGAGCATTGATCATGCTCATCTGTTTTGCTGAATATTTAACCAGTGGTACCCGATATTCGTTATCATCCCCAAACTCAAAGGATTGTTGCTGATAGTTAGGTCTGGTACGCGGACGATAGCTTCGCGTATAGATGATATTATTTGTATCTTTGTTCTTGCTATTATATATCAGCCAAAATACTCCTATAGGGATCATAAAACCAAAGCCACTGACAACTCCTAAAACGATGAGGATTATCGGCAGCAGATTAGAATTATTATTTTGGTCGTTCTTACTATTTTTAGGTCGATATTTATACCCCATCTTCTTCACTTCCTTATTTATTGATTATACCATAATATTGATATATTTCATGTAAAATCCATGTGCTCTGTCATGAAAACCTCAATCGCAAGAAAACGCAGGATTTATTTAGCATATCTTATGCTATAATGCCATTATAAAAGGAGCATAAGATATGAAATCGCTAGATCATCACGCTTACTATGCTAAGATTGCTTCCAGCAATCATCAGCAGCAAGACGAATTAATAAAAATGCATCCAACATACCAAAAAAAAGCTATCGCTGACAGCGATCAGGCCCCATGGTTCTATCATTCGCTTAGACAAGCTTTTTTTAATCCTTTTACTTTTTGCCTTTTGATTTTAGCCATCGTTTCTTTTTTGGTCACTCGCAAGCTTCCCGATGATGAACCGATCAATAATTTTCTATGTCTGATCCTTTTTGTGATGGTCATGATCAGCGGCATGATCCGCCTTGTTCAAGAGCATCAGGCGCACCAAGCGTTAAAGGCCTTGCACAGTCATGATCAAGACCATTATCGGATCATCCGCGCTTCACAAAAACAAGACGTTGCTATGCCTGAGCTACAGGTTGGAGACAAGATATTTTTGAATCCAGGCGATAGGGTACCTGCAGATATCGTCTTACAGCAAGCTCGAGGCTTATTTGTGTCAACCGCCCCTTTAACAGGTGAAAGCCAAATTGAAGCCAAGCACAGCGAGCCTATCGATCCTAGCATTTATGATTCACTGCTAAATTATCCCAATATCCTATATAAAGGGTCGACCGTGATCTTAGGCCAAGCTCAAGGGCAAATCATAGCAGTAGGGCAGGACACCTTATATGGATGCGCTCCTCATGAATATCAATTAAAATGCGATGATTTTGCTAAAGGAGCTAATCAGATAGCCATGGTCCTGATTCGTTTCATGAGCATTTTGATCATCCTTGTTTTTGGCTTAACCATCATCATTCGTCACGATGTAACCCAAGCTTTCTTTTTTGCTATCGCCATCGGAATTGGATTAATACCAGAAATGTTGCCAATGGTCATAGCTGGATGCTTAAGCCATGGCACCCACATCATGCGCCAAAAAAATACCATCATTCGCAACATCAATTCGATGCAAGATTTTGGCAGCATGGACATGTTATGTATCGATAAGACCGGAACCCTTACTAATGATCGTTTGACCCTAGAATACTATATGGATATCCTAGGAAACGAATCCGCACAGGTCTTAGATTACGCCTATCTTAATAGTTATTTCCATCTTGGCCCAGATAATCCCATTGACAAAGCCATCAAAGAATGTGACTGCGAAGCCACACATCAACACTTTGCCAATCTCACAAATGGTTATGTTTTGATCGACGAATACGCCTTTGATTACCAACGCAAGTATTCTAGCATCATCCTCCAGCAGCCAAATGGTTCCAAGCTTATGCTTGCCAAAGGCGATATTCAAGCCATCATGAGCATCTGCACCCATATCAACTATCAAGATCAGATCATTCCCCTCGACGATCAAAGCAATCAAAGCTTAGATCTTTTATTAAAAGATATGTTAGATATAGGCATGAAGATCATCGCCATTGCTTACAAACCATTAGCGCCTAAAGACGCATATACTGAAGATCAGTTTATCTTATTAGGCTTTATCGCCTTTTTCGATGCACCTAAGCAAAGCGCTCAAGACGCTTTGGACCAACTGCGCCAACTAAAGGTAAAGACCAAGCTCTTAACCGGAGATCGCCTCGATGTTGCTACTGCAATTGCCAAACGTTTAGGCTTCAAACAACCGAAAGTATTAAGCGGTACACAGTTAAATCAGATCGATGAAGCCAACATCAATATCATCATCGAAAATATTGACATTTTTGCCGAGATGACCCCAGCACAAAAAGCTCAGATCATTGCCCTTTTGCAAGAAAACGGACACACCGTTGGATATCTGGGAGATGGCATCAATGATATACCAGCTTTATGTAAAGCTGATGTTGGCATCACCGTAGAAAACGCAGTAGGTGCCGCTAAGGATGCTGCCGATGTTATCCTGCTAGCTAAAGATCTTAATATCTTAGGCCAAGGCATCATCGAAGGCCGTAAGACCTTTATCAAGATGGCAAATTACATCAAGATAACCGCTAGTTCTAATTTTGGCAACATCTTATCGATCATCATTGCTAGCATCATCTTACCTTTTATGCCGATGAATGCCATACAGATCCTTTTGCTAAACCTATTATACGATTGTCTTTGCTTGGTATTGGTCTGGGATAATGTCGATATCACAGCTTATCAGCAGCCGCAAAGATGGTCTGGAAAGACCTTATCGCGTTTTATGCTAACCTTTGGCCCTATCAGTTCATTATTTGATATCATAACTTTTATCATCTTATATCTGATAATCGCCCCTGCCTGCTGTGCAAACCTGCCATATGATAAGATAACCACACCTGAGATGCATCAGCACTTTATCATGATCTTTCAGACCGGATGGTTTTTATTTTCCATGTGGACCCAACTGATGATCATCCAACTATTACGAACCAAAAAGCTTCCGTTTATCCAAAGCCGTCCTTCAGCTGCTGTATTGCTCGTAATGATAGCCGGCATCATAATCTTTACCTGCATCCCATATAGCTTTGTTGCTCCATACCTTGGACTTACTTCTATGCCTTGGACCTATTATGTTTATCTGATAATCAGCGTCAGCTGCTATCTATTATTGACAAGCTTCATCAAGATGCGTTATCTTAAAAAATATCACGATCTAGATTAAGGAGGCTGCATGAAAAAAAATGTAACATATACCATAGATTTTGGCGACGCCATTCAGGACAACAACGAAGGCAATCCCCTAGAGTCGTTTACCTATAAGTTTTCGACATGTGCGGTAATTGATAAGATTGTAATATCCGGTACGTTACTCAATGCTGAGAACTTGGAGCCTGTTAAGGGTATGTTGGTCGGCCTGCATGCCAATCTTGCCGATTCGGCGTTTACAGCTTTGCCATTCGATCGTGTGGGACTGACAGATAGCCGTGGACGCTTTTCCATCAAGGGAGTTGCTGTCGGCCAATACCGCATTTATGCTTTGCAGGATGCCGACCAGAATTATTATTATTCCCAGCCTACTGAAGCGATTGCTTTCAATGATTCGCTGGTTATTCCTTCTTCGGAAATACGTTTGCGTCACGATACGGTGTGGGTCGACTCGCTGACGATAGATACTATTATCGACCGGAATTATACGCATTATCTGCCGGATGACGTGATGCTGCGTTGCTTTAAGGAAAAGCGTTTCTCACAGCGTCTGGCTCGTAGCGAACGTCTTACTCCCAAGGAATTCTCGCTTTACTTTACGGCTCCGGCCGATAGCCTGCCGGTATTGAAGGGCTTGAACTTTGATGAAAAAGATGCTTTTGTCATCGAACAGACAACCGGACGTAACGATACGTTGCACTATTGGATTAAGGATTCGCTGATTTATCAGATTGATACATTGAAGATGAGTCTTTCTTATCTCTATACCGATTCGCTGAAGCAGCTGGTACCGCGGACCGATACCCTGAAGCTGGTATCGAAACAGCGTCCCAAGAGTGAGAAGGAACTGGAAAAAGAACGGAAAGAGCGCGAAAAAGAGTTGGAGAAGAAGCGTAAACGGGGAGATAAAGACACCATCCAGGTTAATTTCCTGCCAGTTGACGTATATGCTCCCTCGCCTATGGATATATACGATTACATTACGTTGACTTTCCAGGAACCATTGAGCAGTATAAACGATACGGCTATCCATTTGCGGCAACAGATTGACTCGCTGTGGACAGACCTGCCTTTCGAGTTGGTGAAAGATTCGCTTGACCAGAAAGTATATAATGTATTGCCCGGCAAAGATTGGGAATTCGACGGAAGTTATTCCTTTGAAGTCGATTCAATGGCTTTCCATGGCCTGTACGGGCTTTTCACTGATAAAATAAAAAAGGACTTTAAGGTGAAAAAGCAGGAAGATTACGGAGCCATATTCTTTAATGTTTCGGGCGCCGCCTGGAAGGGATTTTCACC
>CASGCC010000023.1 GCA_949299585.1 uncultured Bacillota bacterium
TATTTCCCAGTTTCGACAGAAAACTTTCGTCATTATCTTTGGGATATTAGATTTATTTTAAAAGCTAATGTTCCTGAGCTATGCTGCATAAATATAAAGCTCTTATTTTGCTAATAATATTAAAAAAGATAGTTAAACTATCTTTTATTGATGATCGATCGTGATAGAATTGCTGATCATTGGGGCAAAACGTTGCTTACATGCAACATGATATGGGTCGTTGGCATAGCGATCAAGATCTTCAGCATTTAAGCTTACTTCTAACATGACATCATAGCTGCGCTGAGAACCTAGAAAATCTTTATATACCTGAATATCATGGACAAAGTCAATCTTACCACGCATGGAAATCAATATTTCTATTAATTTATCTTGATTTTCAGAAGAACGTTTTGCTAATTTGAATAAAACGATATGTTTCATGAAAAATTCCTTCTTTCTTGCTTAATTATAGCATTAATTAATAAATTAGATATCTTTATTTTAAGGATATTGCTATAATAGTTATATATTTAAGGACAAAATATAGGGGATTTGACAAATGAAGAAAATTGTTTTGCTTTGTGCAGGTGGAATGTCTACCAGTATTTTAGCAAGAAAAATGAAAAAGGCTAGTGTTGCCATGCATTATGAAGTAGATGTTCACGCTCATATGATCGAAGATGCGGCAAAAGTAGGTAAGGATGCTGATGTTATTTTTATTGGGCCACAGATCAGGTATCTATGCAATAAGTTAAAAGAAAAGATGCCTAATAAGATCGTTGAAGTCATCGATATGAAAGATTATGGTTCGATGGATGGTGAAAGGGTATTACGCCGAGCTAAAGAACTGATTGATGGATTTGATGCCTGAGTTTATCAGGCTTTTAATTTGGCTATAGATTAGCTCTGGGCGGTTAGCGAAAAATAAGATATAATCTTGTGGCGAGGTGAAGAAGATATGATCGTAAATCAAATTCAGGCAGCATATTTAGATAACAATCTTAAGCAAATGATCATTGCTGATCACGAAGCGGGCTTGGATGATCATGCTAGAGCTTATTTTAAAAAGCAAGCTGGAAAATTATTAAAAGCTACAAATATGAAAACAGCTGATATCACTAATAAGATCGAGGGATTTCAGCAACAGTTTAGATATTATGCTCAAAAATGGGGCCAATTATATCTTGATAATAATATCTTTCTGGATATCATCTTGATAGCGATGGAATTCATCGATAAAGATAACCGGTATTTTGGGATGATGGAATTAAGCAATAAACAAAGCATCATGCGCATGATCAATTATGACACCCAAGGCAAAGATATTTCTTTTGCGCAATGCACAGGCCTTTTGCCAAAATCAAGCGAAGCTATTGAACAAGCTTTTGTCATTTGCATAGAATCTGGCAAGGTAATGATCAAAGAGAAAAAGATCACGCAGCTAGGAAATGAGCATGATTTTATCAGTGATCTATTGTTGGGATGTTCTAACCCTCAGATGTCGATCAAAGATTCTTTGCAAAAATTGGAACAGGTCATTGAAAATACGGTTGATGAAGATGATGTTCGTTTAGAAGCCAAAGCATCTGCAAGCAACTATTTGAGCAAGTGTCAGCAAGAATCACAAATCATTACGATCGCTGATTATTGTGAAGCTATTTCTAGCGGAGACAAAGAACTAGAAGCTAAATTGCTAGATGAGGCTAAGGAAATGGCAATTCCTCAGGAGCTATCGCTTCCCAAAACCGGAGCATCGATCAAGAAGAAGCAAAAGATCAAAACCGATCTAGGCTTTGAAATAACCATACCGGTAGACACCTTGATGGTAAGAGACTGCGTACGCATAACGACGAATGAAAATGGTTCTTTAAGCATTGAATTGTTAGATATTGGCAAATTGATCTAAAGTTTAAAAGCGGCTAAAACAAGCCGTTTTTATTTATGTGATAGAATGATGAAAATCATATGTTAAATATATGTTAAATACATAATTGATTTATTATCAAAGTAGGAGTAAAATTTAAGTATGAAAGCGGATACATTTCGCAGGGAGGACATATGAAGAAAATTCTATCATTAATTTTGATGCTCGCTATGGTAATCGGGCTAAGTGCATGTAGTTCAGGTACTACCGAAGGCGGCAACACGGCAGATGACAAAGGCTCAGATAAACTTGTCATCTATTCACCAAACTCCGACGGGCTGATCAATGCGGTAATCCCAGCATTTGAAGAAAAATATGGCATTACGGTAGAAGTTATTACTGCCGGAACGGGAGATTGCATTACGCGTATTGATTCCGAAAAGGAAAATCCACAAGCCGATGTAATGTTCGGTGGCATGAATATCGCAAACTATGAAAATTATCCTGATCTGTGGGAAGAATATGTGTCTGAATATGATGCAAACCTTCCTGAAGAATATCAAAGCTATAAAGGATATATTTCACATTATTGCCTTGATGGTTCAGCAGCTTTATTGTTAAATATGGATGTATTTGAAGAATTAGGCTTGAATGTTGATGATTTCAAAGGCTATGATGACTTGCTATGGCCAGAACTAAAAGGTCAGATTGCAATGGGTGACCCTGCTAACTCAAGCAGTGCTTGGGCTGAATTGACCAATATGTTGTTGGTAATGGGCGATGAACCATATGATGAAAAAGCTTGGGAATGGGTCGAAAGCTTTGTTGCTAACTTAAATGGCATCAGTTTGGATTCTTCTTCAGCTATTTATAAAGGCGTATCTGCTGGTGAATATGCAGTTGGTGTTTCTTATGAAGATCCATGCGTATCATTGCTTATCGATGGAGCAACTAATTTGAAGCTTGTATATCCTGAAGAAGGCGCAGTATGGTTACCTGCAGGAACAGCAATCGTTAAGAATGCTCCACATATGGATAATGCAAAATTATTCGTTGATTTCTTACAATCTGATGAAGGTCAGCAAGTAATTGCAACGACAACAGCACGTCCAGTAAATACTAACATCACTAATACCAGCGAATTCATCATTCCATTCTCTGAGATCAATGTTGCATATGAAGATATCGAATACTGTGCAAATAATAAGGTTGAATGGCAGCAAAGATGGACCGACATCTTTATCGGTGACTAAAACAATAAAATAATAATATTATAATTAACGGGAGAATCAAATATGAGTGTTAATATCAAAATTATTGACGCTGTTAAGAAATATGGTGATAACACGATCATTTCTGATTTATCTCTTGATGTCAAAGAGGGTGAATTTTTCACCCTCTTAGGCCCATCAGGATGTGGCAAGACAACCTTGCTGAGAATGATCGCTGGTTTTAACAGCATTGAAGGCGGAGACTTTTATTTTAATCAAACTAGGATCAATGACATGGATCCATCTAAGAGAAACATCGGCATGGTTTTCCAAAACTATGCGATCTTTCCAAATATGACCGTGGAAAAAAATGTTGCTTTTGGTTTGAAAAATCGTAAATTACCCAAAGATGAGATCGATAAGCAAACGGATAAATTTCTTAAACTGATGCAGATCGATCAGTATCGGGATCGTATGCCTGATCGGCTTTCAGGAGGACAGCAGCAGCGTGTTGCTTTAGCTCGAGCTTTGGCAATTACCCCTGATGTATTGTTGATGGATGAACCATTAAGTAATCTTGATGCTAAATTAAGGGTAGAAATGCGGACGGTCATCAAGCAGATCCAAAATACCGTAGGTATTACTACGATCTATGTAACCCACGACCAGGAAGAAGCGATGGCGGTCAGCGATCGCATTGCGGTCATGAAAGATGGCGATATCCAGCATATCGGAACACCAAAGGCCTTATATCAAAGACCTGCTAATTTATTTGTCGCAACGTTCATTGGACGTACCAATGTCATCGATGGACAGCTAAAGATCAAAGATAACAAAGCATATCTGGTTTTACCAGGTGATTATGAAGTTGAAGTAGATACGATCAAGAAAGAAGAGATGCACGACCAAAAAGTTGTAGCAAGCATCAGACCAGAGGAATTGATCGTAAGTGAACATAATAAGGAAGGAATCAAGGCAACGATCGATGATTCCGTATTCTTAGGCTTGAATACGCATTATTTTGTTCATTTTGAAGACGGTGAAAAAGCTGAAATCATTCAAGAGTCAAAGATTGACAGCATCATACCAAAAGGCACGCAGATCTATCTTGGCATCAAAACGGAAAAGATCAATATCTTTAGTGAAGATGGCAGCCGCAATCTGGTCAGCGGTGTAGTGAATGATAATGATGTTTATGTTAAGTAGGTAGTTAACATGACGACCATGAAAGCAGAAAAAAAGACATTTAAATGGGATGTCTGGAAAGTTATATCATTATCTGTATTAGCTATTTATGCCTTGTTTTTGATCTATCCTTTGATCAAATTGCTGTTGCAAGCCGTAATTGTTGACGGACAATTTACGTTAGAATATTTTCAACAGTTTTTTTCGAAAAATTATTATATCACAACAATTTTTAACAGTTTTAGCGTGAGCATTTGTGCGACCTTGGTTACCTTGGTCATTGGGATTCCTTTGGCTTATTTTTATCAAATGTTTGAGATCAAGGGCAAGACCTTGCTGCAGATCATCATCATATTATGTAGCATGAGTGCACCTTTTATTGGAGCTTATTCTTGGATCTTGCTGCTAGGACGCAATGGTTTGATCACGGCGGGCATCAAAGATCTATTTGGTATTCGTTTGCCAAGCATTTATGGCTTTAATGGTATCTTGTTAGTATTGTCATTGCAATTGTTCCCATTAGTATTCTTATATGTTTCGGGTGCTTTGAAAAATATCGATAATTCATTATTGGAAGCAGCTGAAAATATGGGGTGTTCTGGGGTCAAACGTTTCTTTAAGGTGGTAATACCATTATGTATGCCTACGATCTTGGCAGCTACTTTATTGGTGTTCATGCGTGCTTTTGCGGATTTTGGTACGCCATTATTGATTGGTGAAGGTTATAAGACCTTCCCGGTAATCATTTATAATGCATATTTCTCGGAGGCTGGTACCAACCATAGCTTTGGTGCGGCAGTTAGCGTTATTGCTATATTGATTACTGCTGTTATCTTCTTGGGTCAACGTTTTATCAATAGCAAGTTCCAATTTACGATGAATGCGTTGCATCCGATTGAAAGAAAACAGCTGCATGGATGGAAGAATATTGTGGTCAACCTTTATTGTTGGATCGTTGTTATGATTTCTTTTGCTCCGCAGATCTATGTCATGTATACATCGTTCCAAAAAACATCTGGAAAATTATTCATGCCGGGATATTCGCTTGATAGTTATAAAACTGCCTTTGAAAATATGGGAAGAGCAATTCCTAATACTTTCTTGATTGGTGGAGCTGCTTTGATCATCGTTATCATTTTGGCAGTATTGATCGCCTATCTGGCTGTTCGAAGAAATAATTTCTTGAATAAGATTATCGATACCTTGTCTATGGTGCCATACATCATTCCGGGTTCAGTAGTTGGTATTGCTTTGGTAATTGCCTTTAACAAGCGCCCATTAGTTTTGACCGGAACAGCAGCTATCATGGTAATTGCCTTGGTTATCCGTCGTATTCCATATACCATCAGATCTTCAGTTGCAGTTTTGCAACAGATTCCGATGTCGGTCGAAGAAGCAGCAATCAGCTTAGGATCAAGCAAACTGTCTGCTTTCTTCAAGATCACGGTACCAATGATGGCAAATGGTATCTTATCAGGAGCGATCCTTTCTTGGATCACGATCATCACCGAGCTGTCAACTGCGATCATCCTATACAATTTAAATACGATTACCTTGACCTTGGCTATTTATGTCAACGTTTCAAGAGGCAGTTATGGTATCGCGGCGGCTTATGCAACGATATTGACCTGTACGACGATCATTTCGTTGCTATTGTTCATGAAAGTGTCTAAATCAAAGGAAATAACATTCTAATTAGTCTAATGAAAAAGCTAGATCATCTGATATGATACATCCCTAGTCAAGTAGACAAAGGAAAATTAAAAATCTCATCGATTTATCAACCCAATCCATAAAGGACTGGGTTGTTTTTTATCTCTGCGATCATTTCTTCTAGATGATGATCTAGCTTTTTGGTTGTTTTATCAGCGGATGCCATAGGTTGCGATGATATGATCCATGTCTTTGTCACCGCGGCCGGATAGGTTTATCAGGATATGGCCTTTTTTGCCACTTTTTGCTAATTTCTTGGCATAGGCAATAGCATGGGAGCTTTCGATTGCGGGAATGATGCCTTCTTTGCGTGAAAGTTCAAAGAAAGCATCGATGGTCTCATCGTCGTTGATGACATCATATTTAACACGGCCAATGTCATGCAAAAACGCATGTTCCGGACCGCTTGATGGGTAATCAAGGCCGCTGGCGATCGAGTAAACTGGAGCCGGATTGCCATCCTGATCCTTTAACATGATGCTGTTGAATCCATGCATGATGCCTTCTTGTCCATAAGTTAAACTAGCAGCATGTTGGCCTAGCTGCTTGCCTTTGCCTAGAGGTTCAACGCCATATAATTCTACATCGTCATTCAAGAAACCGCAGAAAATGCCTATGGCATTGGAACCACCGCCAACACAGGCAACAACAGCATCAGGCAAACAGCCGTTCATGGCAAGAAATTGTTTACGAGCTTCGATGCCAACAATTTTTTGAAAGTCACGGACCATCATGGGGAAAGGATGGGGACCGACGACTGAGCCAATACAATAGATAGCGTTATCATATTCTTGACAATATGCTTTAAAAGCAGCATCTACGGCTTCTTTTAAAGTAGCTAGCCCTTCGGTTACTTCAATTACGTTGGCGCCTAAGATCTTCATCCTAGCAACATTTGGCGCTTGCTTTTTGATATCAACAGCTCCCATATAGATATCACAGGCTAAACCAAAATATGCCGCAGCTGTTGCTAGGGCAACTCCGTGCTGGCCAGCTCCTGTTTCAGCAATCAGCTTGGTTTTGCCCATTGATCGAGCTAATAGTGCTTCGCCCATGCAGTGATTGATCTTATGAGCACCGGTATGATTTAGATCTTCACGTTTTGCATATAGCTCAACACCAGCAAATTGACTAGATATACGCTTAAGATGAGTAATTGGGGTTGGACGTCCTTGAAATTCCTTGCGTATGCGCTGCAGTTCATCGTTAAAAGCTGTAGATTGCGCGATGGTCTGATAAGCAATATTGACTTCATCTATGGCTTTTTGTAGATCTTGAGGAATGTATGAACCACCATATTTGCCAAAATAACCGTTAGCATCAGGGTAGTTAGCGAAATAATTATTAAAATCGATATTTTGATATTTCATAATGTTTCTCCTTTTCTTCTTGATGTTGTAAATGTCATGTTTAATGATATACGGCGCATTTGCGCCAGTAACGGTTAAATCGCATATATGCCTCCTTTAAAGATAAAAGCTTCCTGCGTATTTTTGGCAAGAAGCTAAATAAAAAGCCCTTGGCAAAAATACATTTTGCCAAGGACGAATAGTTAATAAATATGGACCTATCCGCGGTGCCACCTTGATTCATGGAATTACCATGCGCTTAGCAAGATACCAACATATCTTCGACAACTGACGTATGTCATACGTTGCAGAATACTTTGGGATGATCCCATTTGACTGCACCCTCCGCGGTCCATTTGACAAGTTGTTTCTTACCCGCTTCTCAGCATTTTGGGGCTCTCTGTAAAGGCATCGTTGCCGTTATCTCCGCATCATCGGTTTGATATTTTAAGTATAGTTTAGCAATGAGCGATTTGTCAATGCGATTATCGTTGTTTATTGAAAAGTTTAAAAAAATCTCTTATTATAATGATATAAAAAGGATAGGAGAAAAATGATGAAAAAGATAATGATGCTAATAGTGGGCTTGTTGCTTGTAGGTTGCAGCAAAAGTGTAGCAACGATTGATGAGGCTGTAGCATTGGCTAAAGAAAATGCTAATCTAACCGATGAAAACAGTGAATTGGTAAAGAGCAGCTACGATGATGATAAATATTTTGTAGAACTTGTTGATGATAATTATGTTTACCGCTATGTTATTGATGATGATGGAAAAATAGAGTCATTTGTGAAAGAAGCTAAAAAAAATACTGAGCCACCAGTCAAAGAAACAATTCAGGAGCCAACTACTACGAATGCTACCAATACTATTGGCCGTGAAGAAGCCCTTGAGCAAGCTTTAGCTTATTTTGGCTTAACAGAGGATCAGGTATATGAAATAGAGATCGATGAAGATAATTTACATACCGATCGTTTGGTTTATAAAATTGATTTTGAAACAGCAGATACAGAATATGAAATTGATGTCAAAGCAGATGGCACGATCCTCAATGATAAACAAGAAAGAAATAACGATAAAGTAACAGCTTTTGTTAGCAGTTTTTCACGTACAGATGCGATAGATGCTGCATTAGCTGCAAATGGTCATAATTATGAAGAAATTGATGAGCTTACGCTTAAACAAGTTGTTTATTTTGATCAAAGCTATTATGAGATAGAATACGAGATCGGTCATCAAGATTATGAAATGATCGTTGATGCCAATACTTTGGAAACAAGAGCTGATAATTAGTAAAATGAGAGAGGTTAATTGCTCTCTCATTTTAAATTTGTCTTTTTTTCTATCAACTATAAAATTTAGAGTATATAATATTAATAAAAGAAAATAAGCTAAAAAGGGGATATTTATGGGTAATATTGATTTGATTATTTGCGATATCGATGGAACATTGGTTGATGATGAAAGAAGGCTTAGTGAATTAGCTCGTGAAACCATTGAAAAGATTCATGCAAAAGGCATAAAATTTGGCATTGCTTCGGGAAGGGCTGTTAGTGAGCTGCGACATTTTGCCCAAGTGTGGAATTTATCTTTCCCTTTTGACATCGTTATTGGGATGAATGGAGCCGAATTGTGGGATGAAAAGCAACAGAAACAGTTTGATTATTCTAAGATGAAGAAAGAGTGGATCAAAGAAGTATTGGATATCATGAGACCTTTTGGTCTTAATCCCTATATGTTAAAGGATGGTAATTTGCTTTGTGCTCGATTAGATCAATTCATGGAGCAATCTTCCAAAAGAAATGGTTCAAAGATCATCGTTGCCGAAGATGAGAGCGAATTTTATAAAGAAGAAAATGCCAAGATCATGTTTAAGATTCCTGAAGATAGGATCGATGATATCATGGCTTATGCCAAAGAAAGAATAACTGGTTATTATACGGCTTTTAAGACCCAACCAATCATGTTGGAATTTACGGATAAACGCACAGATAAAGCAAATGCTTTAAAAGAATATGCCCAGATGAATGATATGAAGATGGAAAATATCATGAGCTTTGGCGATATGACCAATGATAATAATATGCTGCTGGTTTCTGGAATAGGTGTTTGTTTAAAAAACGGTGGTGAGGATACCAAAAAATGTGCTGATCTTATCACGGAGTTTACAAATAATGAAGATGGTTTTGCACGATTTTTGATCGACCATAAATACCTTACGGAAAATGATTAGCATATATTAATATCGGTAATTAAAAACGCATTCTTGTTATATACAGGAATGCGTTTTTAAAAGATATGATCTACTTTTTTTAGAAATCATACCTGATGGATGGCATTTATTAGTGTTATTTATTAGTTATAGCTTTTTGAATATCATCTCCGTTATATTTTAGTTCCATATCTTGTGTGATAGAAAAATCATCACTAATTAAGTAATTATATGTTACTTCTACTAATTCATCATTGCGATACCAAAATACAGTTTGTTTTAATGAAGCAGATGATGATGTGTTAAGCTTGATTTTTTGGGAGGAAGATAAAACTGTAGCACAGATTTCGATGTGATTTCTATCTCTAAATATTTCTTATGATTTTAGTAGCTTTTTAAATTAGTATATTTTTATAAACGATAAATGTTGAAAATATAGCAGCAAGAGCTGGTAGCATACCAATAAAAAATAGTGTAAGCGTAACTGATAAAGATATAACTGATCTAAAAGAATTATTATCAAAAGGAATAAAAATTACCGCGCAAATGGTTCCAACAGAGTCAAATCAATCTATTAGTGAATATTTGCCGAAATAAAGATTAAGCTCATGAACTGTAAGATTCATGAGTTTTTTAATTTGTGCTTTATAGTAATTGCACGAAACATCGTGCAATTGATTATATTCAAACATATGAATAAATTCAGTATTCTATAGGTGTAAATAAGGAGAACATGATATGAGCTTGTTAGATTGCATAATTAATATTCCCGATTATTTAAATGATATCGTGAACAACAGTGACAACATCAAACGTGATCTTGAAACCTACGTTAAAGATCAGCAAATTGATGAGATAGTATTTATTGCTAGCGGTACATCTTTAAATGCTAGTAAAGTAACGCGATACTTTGCAAAAAATGAATGTGGGCTTGATGTTCAATGCTTTTATCCCAATGATTTTGTACATTATACAGATTATATCAATCCTAAAGCCTTGTATATCGTAGTGTCGCAAGGTGGATCAACAAAGTTAGTATATGAAGCCTTGGAAAAAATAAAAAAAGCTCAACTAATGCATTGCTCAATTACTGAATCACTTGATTCACCTATAGCCAAGGCAAGTGAATTAGCAATTGAGATGGGAAGCGTAAATGAGCCTTATATGTATAGAACCATTGGTTATTCAACAACTGTTGTTACATGCTGGATGATTGAGATCGCTTTGGCACAGATCTTGCATAAAATGTCTGCAGATCAAGCTGAAGAGCATAAGAAAGACCTAAGAAAGGCAATTGATAATTTGCCAAATATACGAAATATCAGCGAATCTTGGTATCTTAACAATAAATTTTCTTTATTGCGAAGACCAAAAGCTATCATTGCTGGGGCACAATGTTTTTATGAAACAGCAAATGAAGCTGATATTAAATTGATGGAAATGGTTCCAATGTTTACCAGAAGCTTTGAATTAGAGGAATTGATTCATGGGCCACAAAATGCATTTGATGATGATACATTGTATTTTATCTTGAGCGATAAAAAATATGATAAAGATAAGGCGATCCATATCGCTCAATTTATCAAGAATGAAATTGGTTTCTGTGCTTTGGTTGGTGACCATAAGGTTGATGATCGTGATTTGATGTTTGAATTTGCTAGCGAGCATTTTAAACCAATTGAAGAAGTTACACCATTCCAAGTGATCGCTTATCATATGGCGACGGACAAAGGAAGAGATCTAAAAAGAGGAGTAAATACTTCGATAGCAAAATATATCAAGAAGACGTTATAAAGGAGCATAAAGAATGAAATTACTAATTGCCTCGCATGGTACCTTTGCTGAAGGATTAAGATCAGCACTTAAGATCATCGTTGGTAACGTTGATGATATCACTACGATCAATGCTTATGTAAATGAATGCGATCTTAAAAAAGAATTAGATGAATATTTTAAAATAAACGCTGACGAAGAGATCATCGTGTGCACTGATTTGTTTGGTGGCAGCGTTAACCAAGCAATAATACAAAAGCTAAAAGAAAAAGATTTTGCTTTAGTTACAGGTGTTAATTTTCCCATGCTATTAGAGTTATCATTAGCAATGGCCAATGGCGATCCTGATAGAACAAAAATAAGGGAATTAATTACAAGTTCTAAAGAACAATTGATGTTGGTAAATGATGCTTTAAATGCAAATACGGAAGATGATTTTGATTTTTAGGAGGAAAAAACATGATATTAAAAATAAGAATTGATGATCGTTTATTACATGGTCAAGTAGCATATAGCTGGAAAGCTAAATTAGGATATAACGCAATCGTAATTGCTAGCAATGAAGCAGCTAACGATGAATTAAGGAAAGCAACGATCAAGATGTGCTGCCCAGATGGCGTAAAACTAGCAACAAGAGATGTTGATGCAGCTGTAACATTATTGAAAAATGATAAATTAAAAGCCATGAAAGTATTTGTTATTTGTCCAAATCCTAAAACGGCTTATGAAGTTGCAACAAAATTAGAAGAAAAACCAGTAATAAATCTGGGCGGTATTCAAATGCGTGACGGTGCGACCTTCTTCTCAAAGGCCGTATACCTAACAGCGGAAGATAAAGAATATCTAGATAAATTAGTAGAATTGGGCTTCACTATTGAAGTGCAGGAAGTGCCTGAAACTTCAGTAGCAAATTATAAAAATCTTAGAAAATAAAGGAGGGTATAGAAATGGAAGCTTTATCAGTTGCTACAATATTAGCAATATTGTGGTTTATCGAAAAAATTGGTGGAACACCAATGGTCATCAGACCAATCGTCGTATCACCGCTGGTAGGACTAGCATTAGGGGATCTTACTAACGGCGTATTGATTGGTGCTACGTTGGAATTAGTATTTATGGGGGCAATTCAGATTGGTGGAGCTGTTCCACCAGATGTATTGGTAGGTGCTGGTTTAGGTACTGCATTTGCCATCATGAATGGTTCTGGGGCTGATGTTGCTTTAACCTTGGCTTTACCAATTTCTATCGTTGCCCAATCTTTGAAAGTAATTGTCTTCATCATGCGAAGCTGGTTTATGGACTTTGCCATGAAACGTGACCAAGAGGCCATGAAAACTTTGGAACCGCTTCTCAGAAGCTCATTCCTCAACAATGTACCTGGCATGTTCCGGTTTGACATGACTCTCCTGGATACATACATTTCAGATCTTGAAAATAAAAGACTCTCCGCCAGTGAAAGAGATGTCTTGAACAGCGTTAAGGCCCTTCGTTCGGGTTCAATGAATGATACATTGCATTCCTATCTCGTGGGATGGTGTATCGAATCGGAATTCGGGCGCATAGACCAGTTCTGTTCGATAGGACGTGGAGCGGATGCGTTCGTCAGATTATCACACAACGGGATCGATAGGAGCTTCACAGCAACAGAACGCGATGTCAGGTGGGACGGACCCTACACCGACCTTCCGAGCGTAATCTATTATGACACACCATTCATCCTCGACGAACCTCCTGCACAGTCTCCACATCCCACACACAGGGGTCGTCTCTCGACGATGATTCGTGAAGATCGCGACTCCAGTATCCTGGATAAAATCATCTCGGACAGGAGGCTCGAATCCTTTGAGAGGATGATAGAGGAGATTGTCCCCGGCCGCATCAGCTTCGATTCAAAGAGCCATTCTATCCAGTATATCGAGAATGGATTCGAACCCTTGGAAGTTAAGAATCTGGCTGCGGGCATGAAGGTTTTCTCGATTATACGTCTATTGATTGAGGTGGGACGCATCAACCAGGATACTTTGATCATCCTCGATGAGCCAGAGATCCACCTGCATCCGGCCTGGCAGGTTACACTGGCTCGCACCCTAGTTGCACTGAGACGCGGAGTGGGTTGCAAACTTCTGCTTACTACACACAGCCCGCTTCTCCTGAGAGCAATACAGGCATATTCAGAAATAGAGGGTGAAGCCACCAGATACTATCTGATGCAGAGAAATGGCTCTGGATCCATCCAATGCATAGACATGTGCAACAATCCCGAGAGAGCCTATGATTCGATGGCGGATGCCTACGACCGTGTGGACGACCTTTACTACATGGATGATCGTCATGGCCTGGAAAGTTAAGGACGAGCATCACGTCACACTCCAAGACGTCTGTGGCAGAGCATTCGAGGACAGCTTGGACAGGCCCGAAGGAAGGATGACGTGCCTGGATTTCGATGAAATCGTCAAACATAACGTGTCAGGAGATAGACCGTCCAGCACGGATGCTCTGATTGTGACGGATGACGTAGTTCTTTTCATTGAGTTCAAAGGCGGTGACGATCCCCCCTCAGATGGCAGTGACCTCGAAACTCCTAGGTCGAAAACGTGTGGCCTGAAATGCAAAGCATCTGATGCGGTCCTTCTATACCATTCGTTCCTCGATATGGATCGGTCCGACAATTCAAAACTGAAGCTGATTGTGGTTTCCAAAAACGGATACGATCGCATTCGTGAGAAGATAAGGCCGGAAACCACAAGAAGGCCGTACTGTCCTGAATTCCTGAAGATGTACATGAACCGTGACAATGATGGTAACAGGATATTCTATGATGAAATTAGATGGTGCACTCCGGATGAAATGTGCGGAATCCTACAAGAAGTAGGGAATGATACCGACTCCTCATCAACAAGATAATGGAGGTTCTGCATCCACCCATCCGTTGGACAAGATGCTTTGAACACGCATCGATGATATGGAATACAGTAATTCAGACTCTGATTTCGGAAGTGGAGGTCACTAGATTCTGTAGTTATCGGGGTGTCTT
>CASGCC010000024.1 GCA_949299585.1 uncultured Bacillota bacterium
AAATTTGATAGCATGACACCAGCTGATGCAGAAGAAGGCAAGGCAGTGGCATCAGGCACAGTGATTACAATCAAGTATGTTAAGGATGAAAATGTGACTCAGCCAACAAGCTATACGGTAAAACATGTAGTTGATGGAGTTGAGAAGGTAGAAGATACCAAGACATATAATTCAACAGCATGGATCAACGAAGAAAATCCAACAATCGTTGTTGAAGAAGGATCATTAGCACAAAAGGAATACACTGGTTACAAATTTGATAGCATGACACCAGCTGATGCAGAAGAAGGCAAGGCAGTGGCATCAGGCACAGTGATTACAATCAAGTATGTTAAGGATGAAAATGTGACTAATCAAGTATGTTAAGGATGAAAATGTGACTAAGACATTATCATATACAGTAGAATACTATAAAGATGGAACGATTGATTCAGAAGCTACACAAACCGTTACTGAAAAAGTATGGATCAATTCAACACAAACAACATTAACTGTTAAACATGACCAAATTAATCTAGTTGATAAGTATGAAGGATTTGCATTGGATTATACAGATCCTGCTACAATACCTGCAACTATTGAAAATGGTTCAGTAATCAAAGTATTCTATGCAACTGATGTAATTGGTAAAGATAAAGATGATCCTGAAAAACCAGATAATATTCCTGATAAATATCAAGTTAAAGTTGATTACAATGCAGTAAATGGTACAGTTACTCCAGATTACTTCTATGTAACATTAACTGATAAAGATGGAAATTGGTCTGAAACCGGTTCTTACTTCTTAACTGAAGATGATATGCCAACTGCTAAAGCTAACAGTGGATATGAAAATGGTAAGTGGGATGTAACACCAAAAGAAGGTTATGAAATCACTAAGGATACAGTATTTACAATTACCTATACTGCTATTCCAACTACTGACCCAGTAACTCCACCTACCACTCCAGATCCAGTATTCACATGTCCAGAAGGAACAGTTTGGAATGAAGCAACTGGTATGTGTGAAGTTGAAAATCCAGCCGTAGTACCTCCAGTAGTAATCGATGATGGTGGAGATGATGATCTTCCTCCAGTTGATGAAGAAACTGAAGAAGTTGAAGAAATAGACGAAGAAGAAACTCCAGAAGTTGGTGGAGATGAAGAAGAAATCGTTGAAGAAGAAACTCCTGAAGTTGGTGGCAAACGTGCATGGGCATTGATCAACTTGATCGCTACCGTATTAGGTGCAGTATTAGCAATCGTCTTGTTAGCAAGCAAACATCAAAAGACAGAAGAAGATGAAGAAAATGCTGAAGAAGAAACTGAATACACTAGACGTAGAAAGTGGAAAGTAATCAGCACAATTACCGCCATCGTTTCAGTAATCGTATTCGTATTAACTGAAAACATGAGATTACCAATGGTATTGGTAGATAAGTGGACATTATTGATGGTTGTATTCTTCATAATCAATGCAGCATGTCTATACATGGGAAGAAGATTCCATGAAGAAGACAAAGATGATGAAGCTACACAGGCATAATTGTTAAAAACTAAGTACAAAAAAGGACTTATCCTCAAGGGTAAGTCCTTTTAATATGATATAATTAACAATAAGAAGGAAGGGATGAATATTGAAGAAATTAGTGATATTCATAGGGTTGCTGGTACTGCTTAGCGGCTGTGGCAGCAATGATTCCTTTAGTAATGAAGGTATCGATAATCCTACCAGTCCTTCCATGACGATCGATGATATTCGTCTTCCTAGCGCTGATGGGATCATGGTTAAGCAGGATGATCTGGTTACCGTTGATTATAGTAATACTTCCCAAGGATACATCATGGTCAAGACCAATACTGCATATCATAAAAAATTAAAGGTTCAGATCATCAAAGGTGATATGACCTATAATTATGATATCAATAAAGATGATGATTATGAGGTGTATCCTTTGAACATGGGAGATGGTACCTATACCATCAAATGGTTGGAGAACATTGAAGGTACCAGGTATGCGGTAATTGGTAATTTTGATTTTGAGGTTTCGTTATCACAAGATAACATTAATTTCTTATATCCTAGTCAATATGTTGATTATGATCAAGATACCGAAGCGGTGGCTAAGTCGTTTGAATTAACGGCTAATGATACGACAAAGCTAGATCGGGTATATCATATCTATCAATATGTGATCGATCATATTGATTATGATTGGGATAAGGTTGATGAAGTGCAAGGAAAATTTGTCTTGCCAATCGTTGATGAGACCTTTGAGACAGAGAAAGGCATTTGTTTCGATTATGCGGCCTTGATGTCGACGATGTTAAGGGTGCAGGATATACCGACCAAATTGGTTACCGGGATGGTAGAAGAAGGATATCATGCCTGGGTGGAAGTGTATATCGATAATATTGGTTGGATCGCTCCGCATATTTACTTTAATAGTGATGAGTGGACCAGGATCGATGCGACCTTTGATGCGATGGATAAGAAATATGATGGTTATTATGAGACCAAGTATGAATATTAGTTAGTGAGGGATAGAAGATGAAAAAAAGAATGCAGGAAGAATTAGCTTTGCTTTGTGAACAGCTGGCCATGATCTTGGAGAGCGGTATGGCTTTGAATGATAGCTTAAGGACGATCGCGCATGAAGTTGATGATAAAGAATATGCTAAGATTTTAGAGAAGATAGCTGATGATATCGATGATAATAAATCCCTAAGCGTGGCTTTGGAAGATGCTAAGATCTTTGATGATTATATGATCAAGATGGTTGATGTTGGAGAGCGCAGCGGTTATCTGGATAGCGTGATGCGGCAGTTGGCAGTTTATTATCAGCGCTTGAATGAAACAAATGATAAATTAAAAGATGCCCTTACGTATCCGGGGATCTTGGTCATCATGATGCTAGGGGTTATTGCGTTATTGGTGGTTAAGGTCTTGCCAATGTTTGAGGTCGTGCTTAATAATATGGGCGTTGATCTAGGGGGACTTGCTTATGGCTTGATGAATCTTGGTAATGTCTTGGCTAGATATGGCTTGATCTTGGTGTTTGTCGTGGTTGTATTGGTTGTCTATATGTTATTTATCAAAAAAGATAAGGTGTTTGTTAGCAGACGGCTTAGTTATGATCTGGCGGTGGCGCAGTTTGCGTTTGCAATGAGCTTATTTTTGAATAGTGGATATGATATCGATGATGCTTTGGATATGATGCCTGGTTTGATCAGCAATAAAGTGCTTAAAGATAAAGTTGTTGATTTTACCAAAGATGTTCATAGTGGTGTGAGCGTTGGTGATGCTTTGACGAGTTCTCATATCTTTAAGAGCATTTATAATCGTGTTTTAGTTATTGGTTTTAAGGCTGGTAAGGGTGATGAAGCGATGGCTAGCGTGGCTAAAGCTTATGAAAATGAAGTTGATAATAGCATCAATAAGATGTTGGATATCGTGGAACCGACCTTGGTTGGGGTTTTGTCAATTATCGTGGGAATTATCTTGTTGTCAGTAATGCTGCCGCTGATGAGCATCATGACTAGCCTATGAAGATAAAAATCAATTGGGGCTTATTATTTAGTTTCTTGTCGAGTGCAGCAATTATCTTAGTGATCTTTTGGGGACTGAATAATACGCAGGATGCAATTAAAGAAGATGAATTGATCAGGCTTAAGGATAATATCATGAAAGCAGCTATTAATTGTTACGCAATTGAGGGGTTTTATCCGGCAGATCTGAGTTATCTTGAAGATAATTATGGGTTGATCATTGATGAGCGTTATAACGTATTCTATGAGGTGCAGGCTTCTAATATCATGCCTAGTGTTAGTGTGAATAGGAGGGGCAAATGATGCGCAGATCATATGTGGTTGAAATATTATTTACGTTGATCTTGTTTACGATTTTTGTCGTGGGTAGCTTTTTTATCCTTTTAGGTGGGGCTAATGCTTATCAAAAGCAGATCGAGGAAAATAATAGTTTGGAGCAGTTAAGATTGCCGCTTAGCTATATTAGCACCAAGCTGCATCAAGCAGATAAGGATATGGTATCGATCGAGGAAATTGATGGGGTTACTTGCTTGGTGATCGAAGAAGAAATCGATGGCAAAGCGTATGTAGATTTGATCTATCATCAAGATGGCAGCTTATATGAGAGCTTTACGGCCAAGGATATCATTGGTCTTGATAATGGGGAAAAGATCTGTACGATCAAAGATTTCATGATCAAAGAGCAAGATGATAGCTTCTATTTTGAAGCGATAAATGAACAAGGACAAAGCAGATCCTTGAGCATGGTATTAAGATAGGTGGTGTTGAGATGGGGAAGAAATCACGTTCGTTTAATTTTTTGATCGAATTGTTGATCGTAATAGTCTTTTTTACGATATCAGCTATCGTTTGCGTTAATATCTTTTATCAAGCCGATCAAAAAAGCACGTTAGCGGCTAATATGACCGATGCTACGTTGAATGTTGAAAATATCGTTGAGTCTTTGAAGGTAGATGATAAGATATTGGCGAAGGCCGAGACAATCGATCAAGGATTTGTCTTTGTTTATGAAAAATATAAGATCATCATTGTTGAAAAAGCGGAAATGGCAAGCACCAAAGGAAAATATCTTACATATGTGATCAGTGCATATGATAATGATGAGCAGCAATTGCTTAGCATAGAAACAACTTGTTTTAGGGGTGATGCATCATGAAGAAAAAATCTGTTGGTGTGGGCATTGGTACCTGTAGCTTGATGATGATCTTTACGGTCTTATGTTTGACGATCTTTGCGGTCCTTAGCTTGTTACAGGCTAATTCTGCTTATTTGCAAAGTACTAATTATGCTGATAGCATTACTAATTATTATGCTGCTGATAACAAGGCCATGCAGATCAAAGCGATGATCGAAAATAACAGTATTGATGAAAACATGATCAAGGAATATGACATCCAATATGCGAAAGATCAGATATCTTATCAAGTGATGATCGATGATAATGCTTATCTTGATGTCATCTTGGATAAGAATTTTGCGATCATCAAGTGGCGTGGCGTAAGTGATGTTGATGGTGATTATGGTAGTCAGGGATTTGATTTTTAGGAGGATAGAAGATGGATATAAAGACGATATTACAAAAGGCGATCGCTGATCAAGCTTCAGATATCTTTATCGTGGCTGGGGCTAATCTTAGCTTTAAGATCAATGGACATATCATCAGACATAGCGATGAGATCTTAAGACCTGATGATACGCGTAATTTGGTAGAACAGATCTATGCTTTGAAAAATGGGATCGATCATAAGGCCATCAATGAAGTTGGGGAAGATGATTTTAGTTTTGCGTTGAGCAATCTAGGTAGATTTAGGGTAAATGTTTATTATCAAAGAGGTAGCTTGGCGGCGGTATTAAGGGTCGTGCGTTTTGAATTACCAGATTATCGTGATTATCATATCAGTGATACGGTGATGAACTTTACAAATCTTACCAAGGGCCTGGTCTTGGTTACGGGTTCTGCCGGTAGCGGAAAATCGACGACCTTGGCTTGTTTGATCGATAAGATCAATAAAGAAAGAAATGAGCATATCATTACGATCGAAGATCCGATCGAATATATCCATCGCCATCAAAAGAGCATCGTTTCACAGCGTGAGCTTTATCATGATACCAAAGGCTATTTAGAGGCGCTGAGAGCGGCTTTGCGTGAGGCTCCGAATGTTATTCTGGTTGGAGAGATGCGTGATCTAGAGACGATCCAAACGGTCTTACAGGCAGCCGAGACCGGTCATCTTGTTTTGTCTACCTTGCATACGATCGATGCGACCGAGACGATCAATCGTATCATCAATGTGTTTCCTGCTGAACAGCAGCAACAGATCCGTATCCAACTATCGATGGTCTTGCAAGGGGTAATATCGCAACAATTGATCCCAACGGTTGATAAAAAGATGCGTGCTGCGTTTGAGATCATGGTCGTTAACAATGCGATCCGTACGCAGATCAGAGAAAATAAGACCCATCAGATACCTAACAGCATTGCTTCGGGTAAAAATGTTGGTATGGTATCGATGGATGATTCGATCTTAGCGTTATATAAAAATGGAATAATTAGCAAAGAAAATGCAATATTATATGCAGCTAATTCCGATATCTTAGCTAAAAAAATGATATAATAGATAAAAGGGGATTATTTTGTAATGAAGCTAAGATTAAATTTCTTTGGAAGTTTGACTGCCGAGATTGGTGAAATTACAATTGACCTGGAAAAGTTATTGGGAAAACAGCTTTCAGGTCTTTTTGCTTTGCTAGCATATAATCATGGCAAAGTAGTATCCAAAGAAAAATTATTCGCTGCATTATGGCAAGATAGCGATAATCCCGCTAATGCTTTAAAGTATGCCATCTTTAGGTTGCGCAATGCGCTTAAAGAAGTTGATGAACTTAAAGGTATTGAAGTAGTAGAAACCGTTAAGACCGGATATCAAATCAATGATGAGATAACGGTAATAACTGATTATGAATTATTTGAAAAAGCCGCTGAACATGTTCATGATACTGATGATCTAGAAGACTATAAAGCGGCAATGAGATATTATCAAGGCGATTTCCTACATAACTTAGATAATGAATGGATCTATCTGGAAAGAGCTCATTATAAGATCGAAATGGTCAATCTTGCCGAAAATATGAGCAACAAATGTTTAGCATTAAAAGAATATGATATATGTCTTCAAGTATGTAAGTTTGCGTTGGAATACGATGACTTTAATGATGAACTGATATATTGTTATATCAAGGCCCTTATAGATACGAAGCAATATAATGAAGCATTAAAGTATTATGATACTGCTTCTAAAAGGATGAACAAAGAACTTGGTGTCGGCTTACAAGATAAGACCAATTCTTTATTTAAGACCTTTTCATCATCAGATAATGAAAATAGCAAAACGGATATCAATGTTTTTTCAAAAAACTTGTATGATGCTAAGGAATTAAAAGGTCCAATGTATTGTGATTACAATGTTTTTAAGATGATCACACAATATGAGATCCGTACCTGTATCCGTAATAATCGTAATAAATATCTGCTTTTTGTAGATTTTGTCAATGAAAAACGAAATATGGAAGCATTGATCAAAGTGGTGGCAGAAACCCTAAGGATCGATGATGTATATACCAGGATCAGTGGCAGTCAGATTGCTATCTTATGTAGCTTGCAGCAAACAAGTGATGCGTATATCGTAGGTGAACGGATCATCTCTAAATATTATCGCAAAGTAGATAGAGGTGCTCGCTTGATGTATAAGCTTAAGTTGTTGACAGATGATAAGTTGATCCATGATCATAATAAGGGTTCGTTATTTGTGGTTAAATAGCACTTATTTGTTTAAATATACTAGTGGTAAATAGCAGAAAAAATCAAAATCATGAATACCTGCTTTTACTATATTAGAAAACTAAGTTAAAGGTATGATTCTCTATGCATCATAGGAGTCATACCTTTTAGTTTTTGTATCATGATCTTTGATAATTATATAAGTAGGTATATAATCATTAACTTTTTACCATTGATGATACTAAAATGTCCGTTTACTAAAAATAGTTTCGTTTTGGTGCCAATTGTGATACATATTTTAGATATCTTTTGCATTCACAAACATTATGGTAAAGTGAAGGCGAGACTAGAAGGGTATTTTATATTGACACAGTGTCTTTTTTAAAACTATAATATCTCTATTAGATATATAGGAGGGTGCTATGGAATACATAATTTTGGGATTGCTGATGTTGACCCCCATGACTGGGTATGATATTCAGCAATTTATTAAAAAAAATCTTGCTCTCATCTGTTCTCATAGTGCTGGAAGTGTACAGACCGCCCTTACCCAGTTAGAAAAGAGCGGCAAAATAACTGTAAGCGAAACTTCAGAAGGCAGACGGCTAAAAAAGATTTTTTCCATCACGGATAGCGGACGAGCAGCTTTCGCAAATTGGGTCTCACAGCCCATGCAAGCAGATAAAATCAAAAATATGGAGCTATCTCGTCTGTTCTTTGCAGGTCTAGCAAAACCAGAGGAACGCCTTGCTGCCATCCGCGACTATATTCGGCAAATAGAAGATACCAAGTCTGTACTCTTAGCCATCCGAGATTATCTTGATTCTATGAACCCGCTCGAACTGCCTCCGGGAACGAATTGGTCACAGGTTCTGCGGTTTCAAGGATATACCATTGACTACGGCATTGCTGCTGCGGATTTTGAGATTGGCTGGTACAGCCGTTTACTTTGTGAATTGGAGGAACAACCATGAAGATTCTTGTATTGAATGCTAGCTCCAAGGGAAAAAATTCTACGACAGTCCATACTGCCCTATATTTACAGGCATTACATCCGGAACATGAATTTACTTTTATCCCTGTTGGACAGCGAATCAAAAGCTATGAAAAAGACTTTGCGCCTTTGCGTGAAGAACTGGAAAAGGCAGAACTGATCCTGTTTTCTTATCCGGTCTATACATTTATTGCGCCTTATCAGCTTCACCGGCTGATTGAGCTTATTAAGGCGGATGGCGTGGATCTTTCCGGCAAGTTTGCCAGTCAGATTACTACTTCCAAGCACTTTTATGATGTGACAGCCCACCGCTACATTGCGGAAAACTGCTTTGATCTGGGCATGAAGGTAATACAGGGGTTGTCTGCTGATATGGATGATCTGCTTACAGAGCAGGGTCAGCAAGATGCCCGAAACTTTTTTGACCAGCTGATTTTTTCCTGTGAGAAGGGACTGTTAGTAACTCCTCCGGCAAAAGGCCTGGTTAAAGAAAAAGAAGTGCATCAGGCGACGATTCCTTCTGTTCCAAAGACGAAAGAGAAAGATGTCGTTATCGTTACTAACTATGCCCCCGACGATCAGAATCTTCAAAATATGATTGAAGACTTCCGGGCAGCTCTACCCTTTGAAAGCCGAATCGTCAATCTGCGAGAATTTCCATTTTCTGGTGGCTGTCTGGGGTGTTTTAGTTGTGCGGTAACAGGTAAGTGTATCTATAAGGATAGATTCGATGAGTTTCTGCGCACCAAAATCCAAAATGCTGATGCCTTTGTCTATGCTTTTACCATTTCCGATCACTATACCCATTCCAGCTTTAAGTGCTACGATGATCGGCAGTTTTGCAACGGGCACCGCACTGTTACTCATGGTACACCAATTGCCTATCTCATCAGTGGAGACTATCAGTACGAAAGTAATCTGCGGATGATCGTAGAAGGGCGTGCTGAGGTTGGCGGAAACTACCTGTGTGGTGTAGCAACCGACGAAGGAAACACTGCTGCCGACATTCAGAGTTTGGCAGACTCTTTGGTGTTCTCTTTGGAGAAGAAACTATCTCGTCCGGCCAATTTCTATGGCGTGGGCGGCATGAAGATTTTCCGTGATCTAATTTACGTCATGCAGGGCATGATGAAGGCCGACCACAAATTCTATAAGGAGCACGGCATCTACGACTTCCCGCAGAAGCAGAAAAAGCGTATCTTGCAGATGAAGTTGGTTGGAGCCATGCTTGCGGTTCCATCTGTGCAGAAAAAAATGAAAGGTCAGATGAACCAGTACATCATTGGGCCGTATGTGAAGGTTGTAGAACAGGCCAAAGCAAAGAGGAATTGACATGATTTTCTATTTTTCCGGAACGAACAACTCGGCATGGGCTGCACAACAACTGGCATATTTCACGGGCGATGAAGCTTACGATATTACTTCATACAGTCTGCGAAACTGATTGGTCTTGTTTTCCCCATATATGCCTGGGGAGCTCCAGAACCTATGATCCGGTTTGCAAAGAAACTGAAAAACCAGGGCATTTACCTATGGGGGTTGTACTTGAGGTGAGGCCGGACTTGCCATGAAGATTTTTTCTGGATATTATTCTTTAGACAGCAGTTATAGTCTGGTGATGCCCAACAATTATATTGTGGGCGTGAATGCAGTACCAAAAGATGTGATTATGCAGAAAATTACTGCCGCTATGATCGTAAATAATAATCTAATAACATAAAAGGTACAATAGAAATGTAGGAATCTGGCGCTAAAAAATCTAGGCTATTACATTTTTTGTTTATGAAGGAAGTTATAAAATAGATACACTGTGTGTTTCAAGTTAACATGAATACATTATAAAAATAATTGTACGTTTATAATTAGAATGAAATGAATATAAAATTCAATTTATATTTATTTGTTCATATGTTATAATGCTGGCATCTAACAATGACTAAATAAATGGGAGAAGGGAAACTCGTTATGTATCAAGAAAAAGAGAACATGGAACTAAAGAGCGAACTTACGGATGTAGTTAAAAATGAGATCGTTGCTTTTTTGAATACAATGAATGGAACCATATTAGTTGGTGTTAATGATGATGGAAGCATATATGAACCTTTTCAATTAGAAAATCAGGATTATATTGATACAAAAGTAGCAAATTGGTTACAAGATACAATATATCCATTACCATCTCATTTGGTTAAACATTACTTTAATAATGATGGGGTATTAGTAATTGAAGTGAATGAAGGAAAGGATAAGCCATATTATCTGAGGGAAAAAGGTCCTAAACCAGCTGGTGTATATAAGAGGATTGGAAGAAGCATTAGAAAAGCAAATGATGATGAAATACTTAGAATGATCATGTCTTCTAAGAATTATATCTATGAAGATGATATTTCAGAAAACCAAAATTTAACTTTTAATTTATTAAGAAAAGAATTTGAAAATAATGATATGGAGTTAACTGAAAGGAACATGATTTCGTTAGGTTTAATGAATGCATATAAAAAGTTTACTAATTTAGGCTTAATTTTATCTGATCAATCAGATATTACAGTTAAAGTTGCAGAATATGATAGAGAGCGTAATTTCAAATTGAGGAAACAATTTACAGGTTCACTCATCGAATTATTTAATAATGTAAAAGAACAAGCAGATAGATTGAATAATATTTCTGCAAAAATTGATATTAAAACTTTTAAAAGAAAAGAAATAATTTCTTATCCGGGAGCTTCATTAAGAGAAATAATTTTAAACGCATTTATACATACTGATTATTTTATTCGTTCAAATATCAAAATTGAATTCTTCGAAGATAAATGTAAAATTACGAGCCCAGGAGGAATATTCAATGCCTCTATGGAGGAAATAATGAAAGGAACACAAACTTATCGCAATCATAAGTTAGTTAATATATTTGATAAGCTAGGGTTAATTGAAAATTTTGGAACAGGAATACCAAGAACTTTTGATGCTTATAAAAATGAAGATAGAAAACCAGTTTTTGAAGCAACGGAACATTTTTTCTATGTTACATTACCTAATTTAAATTATTTGGATAATGACCAAATAAATGACCAAATAAATGACCAAATAAATGACCAAATAAATGACCAAATAAATGATATGGATTTAGAAATATTAAAAATGATCAGCACAAATCCAGGAATTAAGGTTCTCGAACTTCAAAAAAGATTATCTATAAATGGTATTCAAATAAACGAAAATCAGATAAGAAATTCAATAAAAAGGAAAATATATGATTTTATTGAATACAAAGGCTCGAAAAAAACCGGGGGATACTACATTAAAAATTAATAAAATGCTATTGTTCTGCTACGCCGGCAACAGAAGAATTATTTGATCGTATTTATATCTTAAAAAAAGATAGTGAATATGAGCAAGAGTATCTTGATATACTTTATCGAGTATTATCTACTTTAGATTCTTCTATTCGCTATGTAAAAAGAAGTAGTGATGTAGAAGATGCTGTAGTGGTTGATCATGCAAGCATTGGGAAAATCATTGTGCAAAATAATATGTCGATGAAAGATTTAATTAAATTATCAAGTGGGACAAAATATGGATTTAGCATTGCTTATATTATTTATAGCATCAAGCATCAAAAACATGGTATTTATTTGATTGACGAACAATTTTCGTATGTAAATACTGATATTGAAAAAGCTTTTGTTTCATTGATGACATCTTTATTAGATAAAAATGAGCAAATATTTTTAACAACTCATAATTCGGAAATTTTGGAAATTGGCTTACCTTTTCATTCTTATAATTTTTTAAAAAAAGAAATCGTTGATGACAAAACATATATTACTTCTTATTGTGCTTCGGAAATAGAAAACAGAAATAATGTTAATGTAAAATCGATATTGGATAATGACATATTTAACTTGGCTAGCGATGTATCTAAGATAATAGCGCTAGGAGAATGATATGAATAAAATAATACATTATTTTGTTGAAGGTAAATATGAAGAAAAATTTATTAATATGCTTAAGCAGCCTAAAAATGGTGGACATATTTTAGCGGGAAAAGTTGAAGTATTAAATTTTATTAATGAGCAAATTACTAATTTACGAATCATGAATCTAAAGCCGGGTACTTTGAAGATGAACTAATATATTCAACTAATATTAATAAAATCAATGATTTTATTTCAGTGATGAGCGTTGAAGAGTTTAAGAGTAAATTTTTAAGTATGAAAGAAAGCGCTCTTGACAGTAAGTTAAAAATGCATGATTTTAGCATGAAAAGAATGTGGTCAAGACAAGGTTCTGGATGTTTTGAAAAGTACAAAACTAAAGATGGTATCAAACTAATCAAAAAAGTGTAAAAAAGCCCTCCTTAACAATTGTAAGGAGGGCTAATAACGTTATTGGACTTATTAATACATTGCAGGCATTGCAGGAGCTGGTGCTTCTTTTTCTTTGATGATGCCAACAGCAGCTTCGGTCGTGATAAATAGACCGGCAATGCTAGCAGCATTCAAGATAGCGCTTCTGGTAACCTTAGTTGGATCTACGATGCCTTCTTCATACATGTTGACCCATTTACCGTTTTTAGCATCAAAGCCAAAGTGTTCAGGTTGGGTTGCTTGAGCAGCAACGATCTCACTGCCATCATATCCGCTGTTTTCAGCAATTTGCCATAGTGGTGCTGATAATGAATCTAGGACAACGTTGATACCTTTTTGAACATCGACGATATCGCTATGACATGCTGCTTTTACTTCATCATATACTGACATCAAGCAAGCACCGCCACCCATGACGATACCTTCGGCAACAGCTGCTTTGGTAGCATTTAATGCATCTTCTAGTCTTAATTTCTTTTCTTTTAATTCTGATTCGGTAGTTGCACCGACTTTGATCAAAGCAACACCATTAGTTAATTTAGCAAGACGTTCAACTTGTTGTTTCTTGTCATATTCACTAGTGCTATTTTCGATGATATTCTTGATCTCATTGACGCGTGCAGTGATAGCTGCTGGATCGCCAGCACCTTCGATGATCGTTGTGCTGTCTTTTTCTACGATGATCTTCTTAGCTTGACCTAGATCTTCAAATTGTAGATCTTGCAAGTTCATGTTTAGATCTTTTTGATAGAACTTAGCACCGGTTAATACAGCGATATCGTTCAAGGTATTAGCTTGAGAATCACCAAATCCTGGAGCCTTGGTTGCGACGACATTGAAAGCACCTCTTAATTTGTTCAATACGATGGTGCTAACTGCTTCATTTTCTAGATCATCTGCAATGATCAATAATGGCTTGTTGCGTTGAACGATCTGTTCTAGGATCGGTAAGATATCTTGGATCGAAGAAATCTTTTGGTTAGTTACCAAGACATAAGCATCTTCTAATACAGCCTTTCCTTTTTCACGGTCACTTGCCATATATGGGCTTACATAACCTTTATCATATTTTAAGCCTTCAGTTGTTTCCAAAGAAGTTTCAAAACCTTTTGATTCATCAACATTGATGATGCCATCTTTACCAACTTTTTCCATTGCTTCAGCAATCAATTTACCAATTTCCGCTGATCCACTTGATACGCTAGCAACCGAAGCGATATCTGCGCTGGTATCGATCTTGCGTGAATGTTTCAATAAGCTTTCAGCAACCATCTTGCTGGCTTTATCGATACCTTCGCGCATCAATACCGGGTTAGCTCCCTTTTCTACCGATGTCAAGCCTTGATGGATCATCTTTTGGGCTAATAATGTAGCAGTAGTTGTACCATCGCCTGCTTCATCGTTGGTGTTGTTTGCTACTTCGTATACTAATTTAGCGCCCATGTTTTCATATGGATCTTCTAATTCGATTTCCTTAGCGATCGATACGCCATCATTGGTAATTAGCGGTGATCCATATCCATTATCTAATACAACGTTTCTTCCTTTAGGACCTAGGGTGATCTTAACTGCATCAGCTAATTTATCAACCCCTTTTAACATTGCATCTCTTGCATCTTTAGAGTATTTAATTGTCTTTGCCATGAATTATTACCTCTTTCCTATTCATTAACGATAGCTAAGATATCCTTAGCACTGATCAATAAGTATTCTTCTTTTTCGATCTTCACATCAGTAGTGGAATATTTCTTATATAGGACCTTATCGCCTGGTTTTACAGGTAATGGTACTAATTTACCATCTTGGTAAGTTCCTTCACCAACCGCTACGACATTAGCATATGCCTGTTCTTTTTCTTTGGTTGAAAGGATGATACCACTTGCGGTCTTATCTTCAGTTTTTTCT
>CASGCC010000025.1 GCA_949299585.1 uncultured Bacillota bacterium
GAAAGATACATCGAATCCAATTCATTACGCACCATTTCCAAATCACGGAACATCATGGAATAACGTGGATAAACCATGTTTGATATCCAATTACTTACCCAAAAAGCAGAATTCCACGAGAAAGTAACGGCGTCCGCCGTTTCGCGGGCAAAACACTGTGGCACTTGCGTTATACTGCAATACATAGGCGTAAAAGGAACCATGTTTGCATCATCATTTCCAAACCAAAGTATGCCACCTACTGCGTCAGGCATATCGGAGCGCATTTGAGCAACAAAAACAAATGCGCTTTGTTGTGTAGAAATAGGACGCTCGTTGAAGTATTCTTTGCCGTTATATTCCCATGTCAAAGGTGTAGGACGATAAGGAGAACAGTACATTCCGGCTCCTAAATCGTTGGTAATATCAAAAGGTGTTCCCTCATAATGGTCGCGCATACAGTTCATCAAATCATGAACGGAAAGTTTGCGCTTTGGCTTTATATATAAAGGCATAGGTTCTGCTTTCAAATCTTTGCCTGAAGCATAGTCCAAATAGTTGTTCATGCCGTCACACCAGTGATTAAAAAAACTCCAAACGCGTGCTTCGCAAAAGCGCAAACCGCTGAAATCTGCAGGACAATATATGTTTGCAAAATCAAAGTCTTCGTCTTTTCCGCTGAAATATCCTTTTTTTCGTGCGAACTTTATTACATCTTTAGAATACATTACATTCTCCTTGTCTTTGAGATCAAACTTATGTATTCTACTTTGATTGGCATGCGCACTTATGCAGTCATCAGGTATACGTACAGCCACCCATACAGCACCTTTTTCATCGGGCCCTTTACCAATCATCTCTAAAATCCAGGCCTCGTTCTTATCAGCTATAGAAAAACTCTCGCCTTCGCTACAATAGCCATATTTCTCAACCAACGAAGTCATAACTTCAATGGCTTCACGGGCTGTACGAGAACGTTGCAAAGCTATGAAAATCAAACTTCCGTAATCTAAAAGTCCTTTTTCGTTTACTAATTCCTCTCTTCCGCCGAATGTAGTTTCTCCTATTGCGACCTGATGTTCATTTATATTTCCTACAACATTATATGTAATTGGTGCCTCCGGTATTTCGCCTAAATACTCATTTGTATCCCAGCAACGAACTTCGCGCATTTCATCTGCAGAATGTTTACCTGCAGAAAAATGCCACAACGAGCCATACATACCATAATCGTCAGCAGCATAAGTAATCATAACCGAGCCATCGGATGACGCGTCTTTACCAACTATAAAATTTGTACAACTATACGAAACCGGTATAAACAAGAAAAAGGATAATATGGTAAGAATTATTTTTTTCTTATTGATATTTAAGTTCATACTTACGTGTTTAATTGCTTTATTCAGCATGCTTTAAATGAAATATCCAAGCTCTTTACAGAATGTGTCAATGCGCCTACAGATATATAATCAACTCCACATTCTGCATAACTTCTAATCGTATCCAAAGTTATACCACCGCTAGACTCTATTTCGTATTTTCCACCTATCAAGTCAACAGCCATTCGTGTGCTTTCTACAGAAAAATTGTCTAACATTATACGGTTAACACCACCATGCTCGAGAACTTGATTGAGTTCATCTATAGAACGAACTTCTATTTCTATTTTCAAATCTTTACTTTTGGCTTTTAAATATTCGTGGCAGCGATCAATCGCATTCGATATTCCGCCAGCAAAATCGACATGATTATCTTTTAATAAGATCATATCGAATAAGCCTATTCTATGATTTTCGCCACCTCCTATTTTAACAGCCATCTTTTCAAGTATTCTCATTCCAGGAGTCGTCTTACGAGTGTCCAAAACTTTAGCCTTTGTTCCTTTCAACAATTCCATATATTTATGTGTTATTGTTGCTATTCCGCTCATCCGTTGAACTATATTTAGCATAAGACGCTCAGTTTGCAAAAGGCTTCTTACGCTACCTTCAACAACCATTGCCACATCTCCAGGTTTGACCTTTGTTCCGTCGCTTATCAAAATTTCGACTTTCAATGTTGAATCAAATCTATTGAATACTTCCTCCGCAATCTTTACGCCGGCAAGTATTCCTTCTTCTTTTATAATCATATCAAGCCTCTTTTATTTCTTTTGCCATGACTAGGGTACGTTTAGTAACAAAAGGTCCGATCAATTCATAGATCAAAGTGCCACACAAAATTACCGCTCTGATCGTTGATCCAAATTCAGGTACCATGCTTTGGGCAACCAATGATAAACCAATAGCTACTCCAGCCTGAGGAATCAAACATGGACCTATATAACGACATACATTTTCTCTAGCTTTAGAAAGCTTAGCTCCAACATAAGCTCCGATGTATTTACCAACAATCCTAAATACAACATAAATGATACCAACCAAACCAATAGAAGGCAAGATAGATACATTTAGTTCAGCACCGCTTAACACAAAAAACATCATAAATAATGATGGGGTAATGCCATCGATGATATTCATCGTTTTATCAGCCTCATTTGATAAATTACAAAATATAGCTCCTAAGACCATACAAACCAATAATGATGAGGCATCAAAAAATTCTGACAATCCCAATGTCAACAATAAAACAGCAATGATTAAAGGAACCCTTAGATCATCTTTATAAAATCTTATAGCATAAGATAAGATCAACCCCATGATCGTCCCGATGATCAAAGAAACAACCACTTCGATGATCGGACTTAAAAGCATCATCAATAAATTACCACTACCACTAGATAAGCTATTAGTTATAGCTAATGCAAAGCCAAACAAGATCAATGCTGTCGCATCATCGATAGCTACAACGCTTAACAAGGTCTTGGTTACCGGACCATTAGCTTTATATTGCTTTATTACCATGATCGTCGCTGCTGGTGCTGTTGCTGCCGCAATAGCTGATAACATCAAGCTAAAACGTAATTCATGATTGGTCAAAAGCAATACGACCAGAACGAATAAAACCGCAAATAAACTTTCAAAACAAGCTATCACGATAGGCGCCATACCAACTTTCTTAAAATAGCTAAGCTTAAATTCACTACCAATATTAAAAGCAATAAAAGCCAAGGCAATATCCGAAAAAATAGCCAAAGTATCAACGCTATCGGCTGTTACAAGATTCAAAACAAAAGGACCTAGCAATAATCCCCCAACTAGATAACCTGTAACGGCAGGAAGCTTAACCATCTTTGCAAGCTTGCTAAAAACAAGGCCGGTAATAAAGATGATGCTGCATTGAATAAACATTGAATCATGAATAATATCCATCATTATTAGATCCTAACCCCTTCGATAAAATCAACCGGCATGCTAAAGATGATAGCTGTATCTGGTTTATTGATATCTCCTAAAACATTTTTAACGGCTATTTTAGCCTTTTCGATCTGTTCATCGCTCAGAACCATGAAGATCGTATAATTTGTTTCCCTTTCTGGATTTAAGATCGTTCTTAGAGATCCTAGAAAACGCGTTGAATAATCATTGCTCATCAAACGATGAGCCATACCTGTCGATTCCACGACCGTTGCTCCTTTGATGCCATTATTTCCTAATGATTCTAATAAATCATCTAATTTATCTGTGTCATTTAAGACGATAAATAAACATTTCATATAATATACCTTCTTTCTGTATTTATTTTATTACTATCTTAAAAAAAGTCAAAAAATAAAAGGATGATTTATATTTCACCCTGTTTAGTTTTATCAATAAATTGATATAAAGCTTTTTGAATTGGTTTCGAAATATTATCAGGTATCTCATCTAAAGCAAAAAATCTTAACGCTTTTACTTCAGATAACTGTGGTTTTAGATCACCATGATATTTACGACAAATATATACGATATCAACATTAGAAACCTCATCACCATTAGGATAAGTATAATGGGTATCTTTACCTGAAAAAACGCCAAACAATTCTAATTTATCGGCACATAATCCTGTCTCTTCTTCAAGTTCTCTTTTGGCTGCAGCTTCTACTTCTTCATCTAGCTCTACCGATCCGCCCGCATAGCCCCAACAATCATTATCCGCTCTTAACTGTAATAAGATCCTTTGTTTTTCATCAACGACGATAACGCTAGCTCCAACCTGTAACAACGGACGATGACCTACGAGCTTACGCAGATCCATGATATAATCTGACATCAAAGATACCTACTTGTTTCTAGAAAATAATAATTTGATCTTTTGGGTAAAGCTCAATTCAACCTTATGCGTGATCTTACGCTCTTGGATAGCTTTTTCACTTTTTTCTTTTTCACGGATAAATTTTGTCAGCAAAGCATTAGCTCTTTCCGGCTGATAAGTATTGATAACGATCATTTCATCATCTTGCAAGATAAATGTAATATTACCGATGGTCTGACCATTTGATTTTGCTTCCCATACTTTGATTTCATCAAACATTATTTCTTTGATGAGATCATCCTGATAGATATAAACCCTATCCTTAGCAATTTCCATCGTAAGATGATCCTTTAACCGCCATATCGCAATACCACCAATGATCAAAGAAATGATTCCTACTACTTTAAAGAACCATAAAGGAATTATTAAAAGGATGATTCCTAAGATCAAAGCTGTATATATTTCAGTATTAGGACGATAGCCAATTTTATAAGCTACATTTTGTACTTCATTTTTATCAATTATGCGCATAACCTTACCTCAATCATTCATTATTGTACAACATCTTAAATAAAAAAGGAAGAAAGCTTAAGCCTCTTCCTCTTCAGTAGTTTCTTCATCCTGCGCTACGACAGCTACTGTCGACACCTTGGAATCATCTGCAACCTTGATCAATTTAACTCCTTGGGTCTGACGTTTATAAATGCCAACCTGATTCAAGGATATCCTAATTACGATACCATCATCAGTAATGATCATGCAGTCTTCATTACCATTAACAGCTTGCAATGATACTAGTGGACCATTCTTTTCCGTAATATTAATCGTCTTAACGCCTTTGGCACCACGAGATGTCAAACGATATTCATCTAATTCTGATTTTTTGCCATATCCATTTTCCGTAATTGATAAGATCAAATTACCTTCATTATTGGTAGCAACTCCGACAACATAAGAACCATCAACATTAAAGCCCTTGATGCCCATGGCATTGCGTCCCATCTCTCTTACATCTTCTTCTTTGAAACGCACCGCTTTGCCATTAGCGCCAGCAATGATAACTTCATCATGACCAGTCGTAGGTTTGACCGCAAATAATTCATCATCATCTTTTAAGGTGATAGCGATCTTACCAGATTGTCTAATATTGTCAAATTCTTCGATCGGTACTCGTTTGACGATACCATTGACGGTTACAAAGAACAAATACTTATACGTTTTTTCATCTTGTTTCAATGGTACCAAAGCCTTGACCTTTTCATCCTTATCAAGATTCAAAAGATTAACGATCGGTAAACCTTTGCTGGTCCGGCTGCTAGCAGGTACTTTATAACCTTTGATCCTATATACCTTGCCAAAGTTCGTAAAGATCATCAGATGATCATGCGTATTCATATTGATGAACTGATAGATGACATCATCTTCATTCATCGTCATACCTTTGATACCTTTACCACCACGGTTTTGTACATGATAGGTATCTTGAGAGATTCGTTTGATATAACCATTTGTCGTTAAGGTTATAGCTACATCTTCCTTAGGAATCAGATCTTCATCTTCCATTTCCACATCTGCTTCAATGATCTCGGTCCTTCTTTCATCGCCATATTTCGCTTTTACTTCTAACAGTTCATTCTTGATGATTTCTAAGACACGCGAATAATTTGCAAGGATATCTTCCAGATCTTTGATCAAAGCTACCAATTGCTGATATTCTTCTTCGATCTTATCTCTTTCCAGACCGGTCAATCGTTTTAGCTGCATATCCAAGATAGCTTTAGCTTGGATCTCTGATAAACCGAAGCGATTGATCAATTTGGTTGAAGCATCATTGCTATCTTTTGCAGTCTTGATGATCTCGATGATCTCATCGACATTATCGATAGCGATCCTTAAACCTTCCAAGATATGAGCGCGATCTTTAGCTTTAGCTAATTCATATTTGGTCTTACGGATCGTTACATCAACCTGATGATCGATATATTTCTGCAATAGATCCTTTAATCCCAGACATTTAGGGGCATTATTGACCAAAACAACGTTATTAACCCCAAAAGAGGTTTGCATAGAGGTCATCCGATATAATTGATTCAAGATGACTTCTGGTTGAACATCTTTACGAAGCTCGATAACGATCTTTACCCCGCTAAGATTAGATTCATCGCGCAGATCAGTAATTCCTTCGATAGTTCTTTCCCTTACCAAGCTAGCAATTTTTTCTACTAGCACGGCCTTGTTGACCATATAAGGAATTTCGTCAACGATGATCTGTGGTTTACCATTATCTAACGTTTCGATATGGGTCTTAGCACGGCAAACGATCGAACCTTTACCGGTTTCATATGCTTGCTTGATGCCGCTGCGACCTAAGATATAGCCACCGGTAGGGAAATCTGGTCCGCTGATATATTTTTCCATCAGTTCGATCACCGTTAATTCCGGATTTTCCATCAAAGCGATGATCGCATCGATCGATTCATTCAAATTATGCGGAGGCATGCTAGTTGCCATACCAACCGCAATTCCGGTCGTACCATTTACCAGTAAGTTAGGAAACTTACATGGCAAGACAACCGGTTCTTTTTCTTCACCATCATAGTTATCCATCCAATCGATCGTTTCTTTTTGGATGTCTCTTAATAATTCGCTAGATATCTTCGATAAACGTGCTTCGGTATAACGCATGGCAGCAGCGCCATCGCCATCCAATGAGCCAAAGTTACCATGGCCATCGACCAAAGGATAACGATAACTGAAATCCTGGGCCATCCTGACCATCGTTTCATATACCGCACTATCACCATGCGGATGATATTTACCGATAACTTCACCAACGATACGCGCGCTTTTCTTATGCGGTTTATCGGCAGTAATGCCAAGATCGTTCATCGCATATAAGATACGGCGATGTACCGGCTTCATGCCATCCCTAACATCTGGCAAAGCTCTCGATACGATAACGGACATCGAATAATCAAGAAAGGATGTTCGCATCTCATTGGCGATATCCGTTGTTTGGATATTGCCATGATTAAAATTTTCTACACTATATTTATCTTCCACGTAACTCTTTCCTTTCTATCTTTAGATGTCCAAATTCTTAACGAAATGGGAATTTTCAACGATGAAGTTTCTTCTTGGTTCTACCTCATCCCCCATCAGCATGCTGAAGACCCCATCAGCTTCGATCGCATCATCGATCGTTACTTTGATCAAGGTCCTTACTTCAGGATCCATGGTCGTTTCCCATAACTGTTCAGGATTCATTTCACCTAAACCTTTGTAACGTTGGATACCTAAACGATCGCCTAACTCGCTTTTGATCTGTTCCAATTGCTGATCGGTATAAGCATATCTTACAGCATTGCCTTTTTGCACCTTATATAAAGGCGGTTGTGCAATGTAAACATATCCTTCTTCGATGACCGGACGCAAATAACGATATAAGAAAGTTAATAATAAGGTTCTGATATGTGCTCCATCGACATCGGCATCGGTCATGATAACGATCTTATGATAACGTAATTTACTGGTATCGATCTCATCACCAACCCCACAGCCAAATGCTGTGATCATGCTGCGGATCTCATTGTTATCAAAGATCCGATGCAAACGCGCTTTTTCCACGTTCAAGATCTTACCTCTTAATGGCAAGATAGCTTGGAACTTGCTGTTTCTACCTTGTTTAGCGCTACCGCCGGCGGAATCACCCTCGACGATATATATTTCACAGATCTGCGCATCCTTGCTTGAACAATCAGCTAATTTACCAGGTAAGCTGCTGATTTCCAAGGCACTTTTTCTGCGGGTAAGCTCACGCGCTTTTTTTGCCGCTAAACGAGCTTTAGAAGCAACGCTAGCTTTTTCAACGATGATCTTGGCTTCATTAGGATGTTCTAATAAGAATCTTTGTAATTGTTCCCCAAAGATATTAGATACGATCTTTCTAACTTCGCTGTTGCCTAATTTGGTCTTGGTTTGTCCTTCATATTGAGGATCAGGATGTTTGACACTGATGACCGCTGTTAAGCCTTCTCTGACATCTTCACTAGATAAATTATCTTCATCCTTTTTTAACAAACCATTTTCTTTGGCATAGTTATTGATGACCCGGCCTAAGGCTAATCTAAAACCTTCTTCATGGGTTCCGCCTTCACCAGTGTTGATGTTGTTACAGAAAGTATAGATGTTGGCAACATAACCGTCATTATACTGCATCGCTACTTCTACCTGGATCTTATCTTCTTCGCCTTCACAATAAACGACCTGTTCATGAATAGGTGTTTTATTGCGATTTAGATAAGTAACATATTCTCTTAAACCGCCTTCATAATGGTATATTTCCATCTTTTTGGTTTCTTCTTCGACCCTAAGATCAGTAAAAATGATCTTGATGCCTTTATTTAAGAAAGCTATTTGTCTTAATCTTTCACGCAAGGTTTCATGGTTATAAACCGTAGTTTCGGTAAAGATCGTTGGATCAGCTTTAAAAGTAACTACTGAGCCATGCTTGGTCTCATCACATTCACCGATGATCTTCAAAGGTTCCACGACATGTCCGCCATTTTCAAAACGTACATAATAAACTTTTCCGCCATTATATACCCTTACTTCTAGCCATTCGCTCAAAGCATTTACGACGCTAGCGCCCACGCCATGCAAACCGCCGGATACCTTATAAGCTCCGCCACCAAATTTACCGCCAGCGTGCAATACGGTAAAGATCGTTTCAACCGTAGATATGCCCGTTTTTTCATGGATACCGGTCGGCATTCCTCGACCATTATCTTCAACCGTTACGACATTATCCTTATCAACTAGGACCTTGATGGTATCAGCATAGCCAGCTAAAGCTTCATCGATACCATTATCGACGATTTCCCATACCAGATGATGCAAACCTTTTTCACTAGTTGAAGCAATATACATTCCTGGTCTTTTTCTGACCGCTTCTAGTCCTTCCAAGACCTGAATATCATGTTCGTCATAAGAGTGTTCTACTTTTACATCGTATTCGCTCATTTGTTACCTCCTACTTTACCTTCTTTTATCTTTATTACCTTAAATCCTTGTTCATAGATGCTAGAATTGATCGCTGTGGTCGTTATGATCGTTTGGATATCTTGCGATATCGTATGCAATAATAACGACTGCTTATTTTCATCTAGTTCTGATAAGATATCATCTAGTAACAGGACCGGTAATTTGTTGGTCTTAAATTTGATATAATTGATCAGCATCAATTTAAAGGCAATGATCGCTAATCTTTTCTGTCCTTGGCTGGCAACATCACTAACTAAATTGTCATCGATCTTAAAAATAAGATCTTCGCGATGAATGCCGGCATTGGTCACATTAAAAAGCAAATCCTTTTTATGATTTTGCTTGTACATTTTTTTTAGATTTTCCTTGATATCATCCTGATCTACACAGCATTGATAATATAACCTTAGATCGATATCTTGACCATTGAGCTTAGCATACATGGCTTTTAAACGACGGTTGATGATATCTACCAATTCCTGTCTTTTTTCAATGATGATCAGCTGATAATCGATCATCTTTTCTTCTAAGACATTTAGATAATTAAGATCGATATCGCTGTTTTTAAGATAAGCATTGCGTTCTTTTAAAAGTTTATAGTAATTATTCAAGGCATATACATACTTCTTATCAACCTTGGATATTTCCATATCAACCACTTTCCGGCGATATGACGGTGATTTATCAAAGAAAGATATATGACTAGGCACAAAGATGATAACATTCAGCAAACCAATAAAATCGCTGGTCTTGCTGATAGGATTGTTATTAGCTAATAAGGTCTTTCCCTTAGATGAAATGATGACCTTTACCTTTAATGTCTTATCATCCTTAAAAGTTACTTCACAATCCCCAAAAGCCTCTCCATGCTTGATCATCTGCACATCATCAACATCTTTGAAGGAACGACAATTTGAACACAGCACGATACCTTCTAGGATATTGGTCTTGCCCTGTGCATTATCGCCAATGATGATATTCAAATGATCATCAAAATTAATGACCTCATCATGATAATTACGAAAATTTCTTAAATGTACCTGGGAAATTTTCATTCGATCACTATTTTTCTTTTCTCCACTTCAACGATATCGTTAGGATATAGCTTACGACCGCGTCTGGTCTCAATTTCTCCGTTGACCTTGACCATGCCCTCTTTGATCATGATCTTTGCTTCGCCCCCGCTGCCAACGATATTTTCTTTTTTTAATAACTGCTGAAGCTCAATATAATCCTTATCAATCTTAGTCATTATTTTCCCTTTCATTTTTTGGCAAATTACCTTAGTAATTATACCATATTTTTGCATATAAGCCAATTTTAAGCTAAAAAAAACCTATATATCAAATGATATATAGGTATATTAGAAATTTAATTATACGTTCTTACAGGCAATACAAGTTGTAAAACGCTATTATCATCCAAACTTGTGATGATAAATGGTCGCATATCACCGCTAAAGCTAATTTTGATGGTACTTGCCTCTAAGGTCCTGATAGCTTCTAAGATATAGCGGCCGCTAAAGGTAATGGCCAATGGCTCACCGATCCAAGATTCAACGTTAAGGATACCGCTATATGATCCGATATCATCAGATTTGCTCGAAATTTCTACCTTGCTTTCTTTACCAACCAATTTAACGAAATATACGCCTTCACTACGCATCAAGCTAGCACGATCGATCGCATTTAAGATTTCTCGGCTATCAACGATCAATTCATGCTTAAATTCTGTAGGGATCAAACGCGAAGTTTCCGGATATACCCCATCGATCAAGCGTGATTGGATCAAGGTATTATCTACATAGAACTGACACTTATTATTGCCGATAGCTACTTGGACCTTTTCATCTTTTTCAATGCTATGAGCAATTTCGATCAAGCTTTTTCGAGGAATGGTCACATTAAATTTTAATTCTTCTTCTATTTCGACATATTTACGCGCTAAACGATAGCTATCCGTCGCAACACATTCGATCTTATGGCCATCACATTTAAAATTAACGCCACATAATACTGGTTTATTTTCCTTATCGCTGGTTGCAAAGGTCGTTTGATTGATAACTTTTAATAATGTATAAGCATCGATGGTAAATTTATTATTAGGCATGCTAAAATCGATCATTGGATAATCATGGGTCGACATGCCATTTATCTTATATTCAGCTTCATTGCCATAGATCTTAAATAACTGACCATCGATCCTTTCGATATTGATCGTATCGCTATCGATCTTCTTAACGATATCGCATAGATAACGACTATCGATAAGCATCGATCCTTCTTCGTTTACTACTAAGTTTAATTCATCGTCATTGATAAGTTCTTTTTGAATAGATATATCAGAATTACTACCTGTTAATATCATCTTTTCTTTATTAACGTCGATCTTGATTCCTGATAATGCTGGTAATGGTGATGTTGAAGATACGGCTCTAGAAACGACTTGTAAGCCATTTAGAAATAACCGTTTGGAAACTTTAAAATTCATGATGATCCCTCCTGCTTTTTTTTTATTTTTTTTTAATTAATATTATTATTAAGGGTGTGGAAAATGTGGAAAACTTTCTAAAAACCCTATTAAATAAGCATATCTTGTTAAAATTTGATGTTGATAAGTTGTGGAAATAAATGTTGATTAATTTTTGATAAGTCCTTCGATCTCTTTTACGGCTTGAGCGTAGAAGCTATCATTCTTGCTTAATTTCTCAACTTTGGTACAGCTTGATATGATCGTGGAATGATCACGTCCGCCAAATTCTTCACCGATCTTGATATAAGATAGATCAAGCAGTTTTCGTGATAGATAGATAGAAATATGTCTGGCATTTGCAATTGGACCAGTACGAGCCTTGCTGATGATCTGCTGCGGTGTCAAGCCATAATAATCGGCAACGGTCTTGATGATCTTTTTGACCGTAAGCTTGCTTTTTTCTTCTTTGACGGTCGTTTGACCTTTCAAGGCTTGCATTGCGGTTTCTAATTTGATCCTTCCGCCATCTTGCTGAAATTGGATCGCATAAAATATAACCCTATTCAATGCTCCTTCTAGATCACGAACATTACGATTAAAGTTGCTAGCAATAAAAGTAAATACATCTTCATCAAAAGAAGCATCGCTATATACGCTGTTATCTAGCTTGCTTTTTAACATCTGCACGCTGGTTTCAAACTCCGGCGAATCGATACCGATCGATAAGCCGCTGGAAAAACGGGTGATCAAACGATCTTCTAAGCCTTTGATATCCTGTGGCAAACGATCAGAAGCAATGACGATCTGCTTACGATTATTTACCAATTCATTAAAGATCGTAAAGAAGATCTCATGCATCTTATCTTTCCCAGCTAAAAACTGAACATCGTCGATCAAAAGGACATCTACGCTATACATATATTTTTTAAATGCTTCGATCCGACCGGTCTTCAGACAATCAACGACCATTTCCACAAATTTCAAGGTTCCGATGTAGAAGATATTGGCATGTGGATCTTGCTTGCTGATATAATTAGCGATCGCACTTAATAAGTGTGTCTTTCCAAGACCTGAATTACCATATATAAATAAAGGATTAAAAAATTTGCCAGGATCAACAGCACAAGCCAGAGCTGCGGCATGGCTTTCGCGGTTACATTTGCCCACGATGAAATTATCAAAGGTCAGCTGCTTGTTGATCGGTTCCCCTTCAAAGATCTCTTGTGGTGGCGTATCATCTTCTATTTCCACCATAGCTGCGTTTAAGCGATCTTGCAGTTCTTTTTCTTGTAAGATATCGATCTTTAGATCATTGATATTTAAGATTTGTTCTAGTTCATTTTTTATATAATCTGAGTGCGAAGCAATTAGAGATTTATGAATTATGGATGGGACTAATAAGATACATTTAGTTTCATTTAACTCATATATCGAAGTACTTTCGAAGAAAGAAGTTAATACTACTTCATCGACAACTTGGTTTTCTCTTAAGGATTTAATTACTTTACTCCAGATATCTTTAAAAAATAAAGTGTTATCTATACTCATAAAGCACCTCATATTTTTTAGTTGCACATATATGTTACTATCTAATTGTGGAAAAATAAAGGACAAAAAAGTGGATAAAAAAGTTATCCACAGGTTGTCAACATAAAAAAACTCCTTTGTTCATAGGATTAAAGGTAGTTTTCCACAGTTTTCAACAACTTTTTATTGTGGATAAAATGTTGAAAAGATATCAACAAATAATCCACATGTGGAAAATGTTGATAACTTGGCTTGTTACAAAATTTTCAAACATTCTTTGTTGATAAAAAAGTCCTATAAAATAAGGATATTTTAGAGATTTCCACACTTTCCACATATGTGGAAAACTACCTATTGTGGATAGTGTAAAACTTGTTTATTACATTTTTTTTCAGTAAGTATTCCACATATTTACATAATATAAAAAATATAAAATATCGCAAAATCATAAAGTTTTAAACAATAATGATAAATAACTAGCCAAATTGTGGAAAACTTTGATAAAAAGTCCTATTTTTGATTAGTTATCATCCTTTTTTGTGCTCATAAAACTAACAATGTTATAATAAAGATAGAAAAATAGATGGTTTTTTAGGAAAGGATGATATTTGATGAAGATCTATCTTGCAGGTAGCTTATTTAGCGAAGCAGAAATAGCCCAACGAAAAAAAGAAGGAGAAATAT
>CASGCC010000026.1 GCA_949299585.1 uncultured Bacillota bacterium
AAACCCCGATACCACTAGACACCTTGACCTGGATCTTGGTACCTTTGGCAACCTCGGTTCCGCTGCTTGGCTCAACCTCAAAAATTATGCCTTTTTCAACTTCATCGGTCAGTTCATATACGATATTTCCGGTGTCTAGCTGCAGGTTATTATCCTGGCATAATTCTTTGGCACTAGTAACGGTTTCCCCGATCAGATCAGGTACCGTTTCCAATGAAGCGGCAGGTTTAAAGGCCCCGGTCAAGCTCAAGGCAAAATAAATTCCCGCCAGTGATAGCATCGACAATAAGATCACGATGATCGCTAACCAATCGATCTTTTTTTTCTTTTTTACCGGACGTTTGGGTGCAGGTATTTCCTTGACCTCTCCGGTTTTTTGATCTACTTTCTTGATCATCCGGGTCTTGCCCGTATGTTCTTCATAATCAAAAAGCGGCGGACGCTCATTGATACGCTTAGGGCTTAGGCAGGTCGTAATGTCTTCTAGCATTTCCTGAGCGCTGCGATAACGGTTATTTTTATTTTTCGCACAAGCTTTTAGGATGATATTGCTCATGGATTGTGGGATATCAGGATTGATCGTGCGAATATCTGGTATCGGCTCCCGCATATGTTTTAAAGCGATCTCAACGGCTTGTTCGCCTTTAAATGGCACATCGCCACTTAGCAATTCAAAAAAGACGATGCCTAAGGCATAGATATCGCTTTAGGCACTGGCTTGTTCACCTCTAGCTAATTCAGGTGCCAGATAATGCACGCTGCCCATGACCGAATCCTTTTGCGTCAATTGCAAAGAATTTTGGGCCAGTGCAATACCGAAGTCCACGACCTTGATGGTTCCATCCGCCTTGACCAAGATATTTTGCGGTTTGATATCACGGTGGATGATGCCTCGCTTATGGGCTTCTACGATCGCTGAAGTGATCTGTTTCATGATGTCTTGAGCTTCTTCATTCAGCAAGGCACCGCGCCTTTTGATCAAATTCTTCAAGGTCGTTCCACGCACATATTCCATGACGATGAAATGATGACCGCGATCTTCTCCGACATCATAGATATCAACGATATTAGGATGGCTCAAGGCCGTGCTGGCTTGAGCTTCCTGCTGAAAACGCAATAATGCTACTGGATCATTGCTAAGTTCACCTCTTAAGATCTTGACGGCAACCTCGCGATTTAGGATCGTATCATGCGCAAGAAAAACATCAGCCATGCCGCCTTGGCCAATATGATGGGTCGCCAGATAACGATTCGCTATCATATTATTATTTCTTCTTGTCATTAGTTATCACCTTTCTCTAATTCAATAAGTATGATCGTTATATTGTCATAGCCTCCCGCTTTTAAAGCAAGATTCAACAATTTTCTGATCTTCATCGATGACGCTACATCGTCATCGACAAGCGTTTGGGCAATCTTATTCTTGTCAACATATCCATGCAAGCCATCTGAACAGATCAAGAAGCTTTTGATCGGCAATTGATATGGGGTAATATCGATCTTTACGCTTGACCATACTCCGATCGCATTGGTCAAAACATTGCGCTTAGGATGATTTTTAGCTTCCTCCAAAGTTATTTCATTGTGCTTTAACATATCATTGACCAAAGAATGATCTTCTGTTAACTGTTTAAATTCATCTTCATAATTCAAGCCATAGACCCTGCTATCACCGATATTGACGATCAAACGACCGACCCGGGTAAATAAGATGCCCGTCAAGGTCGTGCCCATACCTTTAAAATTTTCCTTTGCAGCGGCAAGATTATAGATCTGCATATTGATCTTTGTAATATTCAAGCGCAGCCAGCTCATCGCATCATCAAGATCCATGAAACCGGTATGTTCGCTAAAATGCTTAGAGAAATAATCTACGACCATGCGTGAAGCGATATCGCCAGCCTTAGCGCCGCCGATACCATCGCAGACCATAGCGAAAACATCACCGTCTTCACTAGTGATGATGCTGTAACTATCCTGATTGATATTGCGAACTAATCCTCGATCGCTTACGCCAAAATATTTCATTTTTCAGCCTCTTTTTTTGCACGCAGCTGTCCGCATGCCGCATCGATATCATCGCCATGCTTCTGTCTGATGGTCGCTTTGACCCCATTTTTCATGATGATATCATAAAAATGAAGGATCGTTTTATCATCACAGCCCTTGAAGCCGTGTTCATCGACCTGATTGTAAGGAATCAAATTAACGTAGGCATTCATGCCCTTTAATAGCTTAGCAAGCTGTCTAGCGCATTCATCACTGTCATTGACCCCTTTTAACAAAATATATTCGAAAGTGATCTTTCGATTGTTCAAACTGCTGTAATACCTTAAAGCTTCCATCAATTCAGCGATCTTATATGCATGATTAACTGGCATCAGCTGATCGCGCAGTTCATCATTAGGCGCATGCAGCGATATCGCTAAGTTATATTGGACCTGTTCATTAGCAAAGCGTTTGATCTTATCTGCCAACCCACAGGTTGAGATCGTTAAATGTCTGGCACCGATGGCTAAGCCTAGATCATGATTTACGGTCTTACAAAATTTCATTACTTCGTCATAATTATCAAATGGTTCTCCGCATCCCATGATCACGACATTATTGATGCGCTCATCCTCTTCATCCATTTCTTTTTGGATATACATGATCTGCCCTACGATCTCGCCACTGGTAAGATCGCGTTGTTTTTTCAATAAGCCCGACGCACAAAACTTGCAGCCCATATTGCAGCCAACTTGACTAGAAACACACACGCTATGCCCAAAATCAAAATGCATCAGCACTGCTTCGACCAAAGCTCCATCATGTAATTTAAAAAGATATTTAGCTGTTTTGTCTTTAGCAACCTGCTTGGTTACCAATTCTACCGGCATGATATAAAAGTTTTCTTCAAGCTTTGCGATCATTTCTTTAGAGATATCGCTCATCGAAGCAAAATCTATCGCTCTTTTGCGATATAGCCATTTAAATATTTGATCGGCCCGGTATTTTTTATACCCCATCGTGGCAAAAAGGTCGATCAGATCTTCATAAGGATAGTCATATATTGTCTTCATTTTTTCACCATATGATATTGTAGCACAATTATACCTTTCTAACTAGTTTTGCATGATAAAAACCATCATTGCCATACGGCTTGATTATTTCATCATGGATCAATGAAAAATTAGGATGCTCTTGCAAAAAAGCAGCGATCTGTTTTTCATTTTCTTTTCTATTCAAGGTGCAAGTACTGTAGACCAAGATACCATCACGCTTTACATAATGCGCAGCATTGGCCAATATCAGCTTTTGCAGCTTGACGATCTCATCTAAATTTTCCGGTTTGATCTTTAGCTTGATATCCGCTTTACGCCTTAAAACCCCTAGCCCTGAACATGGCACATCGACCAGTACCCTATCAAATTGTTCAATAAATGCAGGATTTAGCACCGTTGCATCATTTACTTGTGGCTTGATACAGGTGATCCCTAAAGCATCTAAGCGCTCTTCGATCAGCTTGACGCGCTGCTCATAGACATCACAAGCGATGATCTTGCCTTTATCGTGCATGCGCATCGCCATATCAAAAGCCTTGGTACCAGGTGCGCTACAAAGGTCCAATACTGTCAAACCTTCTTCAAGATCTAGCTGCTTGCTGATCTGTTGACTAGCTCGATCTTGAATGATATACATGCCATCTTTAAAGGCTGGATCATTGATCAAGTGATGATTGCCGATAAAACAGGTTTCATCGATAAACTCATAAGGCAGGGCTGAACATTTTAAACTATTGATCCTTCCATATACGATAGGCTCTTCCAAAAAAGCTGCAATGATCTTTTCATGATCAGGATAATGAGCCTTAAACAAATTAACCAGCCAATCTTCTAAAGAACAATCAATGCCGATGCTTCCCGCTTTGATCAAGCCTTGTTTGGCTACCTTATGCAAAATGGCATTGACCAAGCCTTTATGCTGAGGTTTAGCTAATTCATTTGCTTCATTGATTATGGCATAGGCTGGGATCTTATCCATCAGCAGCAATTGGTAAACGCTCATATCGATCAGGATACAAGTTTTTTTATCCGGCAATCTTTTGACCATCTTTTGCCATTGAAAACGCAGCAAGCGATAGTTTTGGATCGTACCATATACGATGCGTGTTGCCAGATTCTTATCATTTTGACTTAATCCTGATAGATCATGCTGCAAAACGATGTTCGCATAAGCCTCATCGATAAAAACTTTCTGTAAACAATTAAATGCACATTCTCTTACGTTCATCATCATAAATACATGGGATCAACGTCGACCTTGACATTGGCCATGCCCTTTCTATCTTTGATATTTGCGATGACCTTATTTACCTGTTTGATCATCAAACTGCGATCTTTGCCTTTCATGATCAAGCGATAACGAAATTCATCTTTGATCTTTAATAATTTGGTTGGTCCTAATATCTTAAATTCGCCCTGCAATTGCGAGGCAAGCAGATCGATGGTATCTTGCGCCCTTTGATCATTCAACCCATAGGCATATATCGCAATCAGATAACTATATGGCGGATATTGCGCAAGATGCCGAAATCGCATCTCATGATAAAAGAAATTTACATAGTCATGCTTGATAGCATTTTGCAAAGCATAATGCTCTGTATCAAAAGCTTGCATGATGACTAGTCCTTCATTAGCCCGTCCGCTGCGTCCGCTAGCTTGGACCAACAATTCAAAGGTTGTTTCCACGCTTCGATAATCACTTCTTTTCAAGCCTTCATCTGCATTGATGATCCCTACCAGCGTTACATTTGCAAAATCTAAGCCCTTAGCGATCATTTGGGTACCTAACAAGATATCAGACTGCTTGTTGGCAAAAGCCTCTAAGATATTTGCATGCGCATTTTTATTACGGGTCGTGTCGCGATCCATTCGCAAGATCTTCGCTTGTGGCAAGGCCTGTTTCAATATTTCTTCTACTTTCTGGGTACCATAGCCTAAATGTTCAAAGCCTTGATCACTATGACAATGTGGACATACCTTCGGGATCCGATATATCCGAGAACAGCTATGACACATCATCGCCTTGATATCCGCATGATAGCTCAAGGTCATATCGCAATGGCTGCACATCAACAGCTCATGGCATTGTTTGCAGCGCAAATTATAGCTATATCCGCGTCTATTTAATAAGATGATAGCTTGCTTACCATCCGCTAAGGTCGATTGCAGCTGTTTTTTCAAACGTTCGCTCAAAAGATAATTTTTCTCTTGCTGCATATCAACCAATTCGATCTTCGGCAAGCTAGAATTATAGCGCTCAGGCATGCTGACCAGTTCATAAACATTCTTCAAGGCCCTAGCATAGCTTTCAAAGCTAGGGGTCGCACTCGCAAGCAACAGCTTGCCATGATGATGCTTGATGCGCCATAATGCCACATCTTTGGTATGATAGCACGGAACATTATCTTGCTTATAGCTTTGATCATGCTCCTCATCCATGACGATCAAGCCGATATCATCAAAAGGCATGAAGATCGCGCTGCGCGTCCCTACCACGATCTTTACTTCATGATTTTTTACCCGCTGATATTGTTCATATTTTTCCTGATCATTTAAACCGGAATGATAAATGGCCACATCATCACCAAAACAATCTTGACAGCGTTTGATCATCATCGCGGTCAATGATATTTCTGGCACCAAAATGATGACCTGCTTTTGAAGCTTGGCATAATATGCGGCCAAAGATAGGTAAACTTCCGTCTTGCCGCTACCAGTAACTCCATGCAGCAAGCATACCTCTTTATTAGAAGCGATGATCTTTTCATAAGCTTGCGCTTGCTGCTTATTTAATGGATGCAAAGGCTTAACGGGATGCGATGCCTGCTGATAAGTTTTTTCGACCTCAAAAACTTCAACGAGCTGTTTGCTTATCAAGGCTTGAGCGATACTTTTGAATCTTGAGCGATATTCGCTATAAAGCATTGGCTCTAATTTGGCTAGTTCTTGATAAACAAGCGATTGTTTGGTAGTTAGCTTCATTTGTTCATGACCTTCTTTGATGTGTACATAACGCACCTTAGCTACCTTAACTACTTTTCCGCTTGGTTTGAGCTTAGAAGGTAGCATGGTCTGAAAACAGCTGATGGTTGGGCTTAAGGTCTCATAAGCCATTTTCTGCGCTAGTTCATATAATTCATCATTTAACAGCGTTTGCTTATCTACAACTTCTTCAATATATTTTAACCTATAGCCATATTTAGCCTTCAGCTGTTCATCATCCAGCAATGTTTCTTCACAACCACCACAAAAACCCATGATCAAGCGATGGTTGAAATCAATGATGACCCTAGCTCCCTTAGCAACTTGCTCATGGTGAAGATATGTATATAATTTATCCAATTTTAGATTGGAATGTTCGATCCAAATTTGTAAAAGATATCTTTTCATGCTTATATTTTAATATAAAACATGCTTAATTACTAATATAAATAACCGTTATTTAAGGACCTTGCTATTAGCTTTTACACTTTGCAAGACAAAAGCATTGCCTCCGATGACGCTATTTTCGCCAATGACGGTATCACCGCCTAGGATCGTAGCGTTAGCGTAGATCGTGACATTATCTTCGATCGTAGGATGCCGTTTGACATTTTTCAAGGCTTGACCGCCTTTGGTCGAAATAGCACCTAGGGTAACGCCTTGGTAGATCTTGACATTATCTTTGATGATACAGGTCTCACCAATAACGACCCCAGTACCATGATCGATAAAGAAATTATTACCGATCGTGGCCCCTGGATGGATATCGATGCCGGTCTTGCTATGCGCATACTCGCTCATCATCCGCGGCAGCAATGGAATATCCAAAAGATATAGTTGATGTGCCAAACGATGGATCATGATGGCAAACATCCCTGGATAAGCTATGATCACCTCATCGATCGATTCACAGGCTGGATCATTGTCATAACCTGCCTTAGCGTCATGCCACAAGCTTGTTTGAATATCGCCAAGCTTGGCCATAAAAATAGCGATCTTTTCATTTGCCGCTTTTTCATCTTTTAAAGCTAAAGCCGCCTGGGCGGCCAGCTTTGTTTCTAGCTTTTCATTGTCCCAGCAAGCGCAGCAGCCAAAATGATCGGGAAACAGCTTTATGCGCAGCTGATTGATGATCGTGATGATTTCTTGATAACATGGATGATTCATGATAGCTATTCTCCATTAAATAAAGGCGTAGACAAATAACGTTCGCCGGTATCTGGCAAGATGACCACGATATTAGCCCTTTCCACTTCTTGAGCGATCTTTATCGCCGCCATCATCGCTGCCCCTGAAGATATTCCGGCTAAGATCCCTTCGCGCTGCGCTAATAAACGTGCCGTCGCAAAAGCTTGCTCATCATCGACACAGATGATCTTATCGATGATGCTGCGATCCAAGGTCTTTGGCACAAAGCCTGCTCCGATCCCTTGGATCTTATGGGCTCCAGCCTTGTTCAAAGATAAAACAGGCGAACCTGCAGGTTCCACCGCGATCACTTTGATATTTGGATCCTTTTCCTTTAGATATCGGCCGGTACCGCTGATGGTCCCACCGGTTCCAACTCCACATACCAAATAATCGATCTTACCATCCATCTGCTCATAGATCTCGGGTCCGGTCGTTAAATAATGGATCTTCGGATTTGCTTCATTAGCAAATTGTGAAGGAATAAAGCTATTAGGATTGTCTTTGGCTAATTGCTCAGCCATGGCAATCGCACCTTTCATGCCTTGCGCACCATCGCTTAAGACAATTTCAGCGCCATATGCCTTGATCAAATTACGTCTTTCGATGCTCATCGATGAAGGCATGACGATGATCAGCCGTAATTGCAAACGCGCGGCAATACTAGCTAAAGCAATGCCAGTATTACCGCTTGTTGGCTCAATGATCAAGGTATCCTTATCGATCTTACCTTGAGCAAGGGCGTTTTCGATCATGCTTTTAGCCGCACGATCTTTGATGCTGCCGCTGGGATTAAAAGCCTCGACCTTGGCATAGATCGAACTTGATAATTGATATTCTTGCTGGATGGCTGTGCATGCTACGATCGGGGTCTTACCGATCGTTTCCAAGATATTTTTATAAACTTTCATATTAATGCTCCTTTTGTTGGGATATTATGGCATGCTTAGCAAGCTTTTGCAATCAATGTTATCTAAAAAAGCATCAATGAGCTCATTGATGCTTAGGTTTATAAAATTGACGATTTTCTAAAGCAAACAGCTTGCCGGTAAACTCGCCCGGCTTAACTTGTTCCAAGGCACTATCCAAGGTATTGATCCTAGCGTCTAGATTATCGATCAGATATAAGATCTCGGCTTCTTTGACCATTGGCAATACCGGCGAACCATATTCGTAATGGCCATGATGCGCTAAGACCATATGGCGCAAAAGGATCGCTTCTTCACTTTTTAACAGGCCTAAACGCTTGGAAGTATCCATGATCTTTGCCTGCATGATCGAAATATGTCCTAATAATTTCCCTTCCAAGGTGTATTCGGTCATGATCGGTCCGCTTAGTTCGACCATCTTGCCGATATCATGCACCAAGATCCCGCTGATCAAAAGATCACGATCCAGGCTTGGATATAATTGACAGATCGCATCTGCTACATCGACCATCTTGGTAACATGCGTTGCTAATCCACCTAAAAAACTGTGATGGATCTTGGCAGCTGCCGGATACTTATAAAAATCTTCCCCAACCTCATGAAAGATTTCTTGTACCAAACGCTGATAATTCTTATTTTTCATGCTGTTAATGGCTTGATCGACCTTTTGTTTTAATATTTCTTCCGGAATATCCGTAACCATCACAAAATCATTTAGATCGATCTTATTTTCATCAACTTCTTTGATAAGGTTGACCCTTAACTGCAAGTTTTTATTGTATTCCAATACTTCGCCATGAACCTCATATACTCTGCCAGCTTTGACGATTGCTGCTTGCGCATCGCTAACATCCCAAAATTTGCCATCGATGCTGCCACTTTTATCCTGAAACACCAGCGATAGATAATTGGCGCCCTTTTGGGTAACCCCATTCACGACGCTTTTTACCAAAAGATTCATCCTGATGCTTTCTTTACTTTTAAAATCACTAATCATTTTCATCATCCCATTCCATTTCATCCAATACCGTATAGATATCTTCTGTTTGATAACCTTGAGCCAAACAATATTTAAAGATGCTGTTCCTTAAGCTCGAAAGATCATTGGCTTTTTTGGCATACTTACGGCGAGCTTTGGCCGCACAGTTTTTAAGATTATCGATCTCATCTTTGCTTTCTTGATTAAAATTCAGATCTTCCATGATCCGATTGATGACATCATTATCAAAACCTCTAGCTAATAATTTTTGATACATAGCCTTCTGTTTCATCTTAACGCTTTTGCCATTGATGGTCTTTTGCAATTTTTGAGCCCATTTCAAAGCATTAGCATACTCTTCATCAGGATCGGTACTATCCACGACCTCCATGATCATCTCATACGGAATACCTTTTTTCTTCAAGGTCCGAATGATCTTTTGCTCGCCCTGCAAGGTCATCTTCATATTATGGACCATATTTTGCGTATAAACATGATCATTGATATAGTTGCGCTCTTCCAGCTGATCAACGATCTTATTGATCATTTCGATGTCACAAGCTGTTTCATTGGTCAAATAATCATAAATTTCTTTGGTCGTACGATCCTTGCGAGCTATCATCTTTACACAATCAACATAAGCTTTCATCTGGATCGTTTCTTTTTGCAGGTTTTCTACCTGTTCATTGGTTAGCTTTTCATTTTTCCGCAAACCACGATTAAAATAAGTATCATAACTGATCAAAAGTTCGATCCTCTCATCGCTAGGATTACGCAAGACAAGTTCAACGTACTCATCTTTGGTCTTGATCCTTTCGATCTCGTATAAATTGCGATAGCTTAAGATCGCTTGATCATAGACCTTCATGATATTCTCATAAAAGATATCTTGATCATAATGATATGTTTGTTTGATGCATTCTTCGCGATGAGCGCTTAGTTCATCAGCTGTCATTTTATCATATATCAACAATTTACTTGCTAGATCTTTAGCATCTTCAAAGAAATAACCGGTCTTTTCCGGTATGACCAGATCATCCAAAACATTATCATAGCGGGCAAAAACCATCAAACCGCTAGCTAATGCTTCCACATAGGTCATGCCTTGGGTTTCCGTAAGGCTCGCACTTACAAAAGCTTGGGCACTGTGATAATAATGCTCGATGATATTATTTTCGACCCTGCCGGCAAACTTAACGGTATCCATGATATCATAGCGCCTAGCCATTTCTTTTAAGCTCTCAAGATCAGGTCCAGCACCTACTACCAACAGCTTGATCTTACGCGTTGCAGCATGCAGATAATTAAATGCCTCAATGATGATATCGATGCGCTTTTCTTTTGCTACCCTGCCAACAAAAATGATCAGTTTATCATCATTGGCAATACCATAACTATCGCGGATCTCTTTGATCTTTTGGGCGCTGGTATTAGCTGGATTAAAGCGCTTGATATCTAGACCAGTTGGTACGACATAGATATTGCGCTTGATCTTATAGCGCAATAGCATCTGTCTGGTCTTTTCGCTTGGAGCTATCACTTCAGTCGAACTATCGCCATATAGACGGCTCAGCTTACCAACGATATTTTTAGCAGCTTTATCCACGGTCTTTGAATTGATAAAGTTGACATAATGCGTATAATCCTCATATGTCGTGTGATAGGTGCTGACCAAAGGAATGTTCAACTGCCTAGCACATATCCGCGCAAAGATGCCCACACCAAATTCGGTCTGCACATGGATCAGATCCAGATCAAGCTTTTTGATCTCTTCATATGCATCTAAATGAAAAAAAGAAGTCATGCTATAGCCATAAAGAAACTTAAGTTCTATCCCGCCTAAACGCAAGATATTTCCTTCCCATTCACATTTGCCATGACCGATCTTGGTCGTAACGACATAAACGGTATGACCATGTTTTTCTAATTCTCTTCTTAAGGTATCAGAAGAGGAAGCTACCCCATTTATTTCCGGAAGATAGGTATCACTAAATATCCCGATCCGCATCAATATCCTTCCTTTCGTTTGTTCATCTCGTCCTTTATTTTAACATAAATGAACGCCAATCCGCCAATCAGCATGACCAAATAATAAGACATGATCCGCCATAAAAGCATCGTACTGCTGGCATTGACCATGCCAAAAACCTTTGAAAACATCAACACGAACATGGCTTCAGTTCCCCCGCTAGCTCCAGGTATCGGAATAAAAGCATTGATCATGCTGATATATGATGTCATCGCAATGATATCGATCAAAACGCTGAGCGACACATGGATATCCAATGCTAAAAAGCAAAAAAATGGAATGCTGTAATACAACAATAAGCGAATGACATTGCAGCCGATAACTTCTAAGATCAGCTTACGATGTTGGCTAAGTTTTTTAGTTTCTGCATCAAACCGCGTCAATTGCGCATCGATCGATGCAACGACCTTGGCCTTATTCTTGATAAGCTTAAGCTTACAGGCAATATCGATGCCCTTGGTCGTAATAAAAGTATACACTTTAGGAAAACGACCAAGTGCCCATAAACCGACGATGATCGCACTATTAACCAAAAAGCCCAATAAGACCAAGATCAACAAATTGGAAAAATAACGCTCAAAATATGCAAATCTTATGATCAAAAGACATAAGACCACAAAAACCATCGTAGCCTGATAGATGATAAAATCCATCCACAATACGCTAGCAGCATCACAGATATCAACTTTTTGTTTTTTAAAGACATATACCTGCGCAAACTGACCACCGCTGCTGCTAGGGGTCACACCATGAAAAAAGCTCGCAACGAGCGCATTTAAAACCCCATCTTTCAAACGATAATGCGGATTCGATAAACTAGTAAGCAATGTAAGCGCCAAACCAATAAAAACCTGGATCAATAAGACGATCACCACACACAATAAAAGATACCAGATATTGATATTGCATAACATCGCAACTATTTCATGATAATTATCTTTAAAAGACAGCCACAATACAAATAAGCTCAAACTAATGACCAATAAGATATTGAGCACATAATTCCTTAATTTACTCTTCTTCATAATTAGATTATACTATTAAAAAATTGTTCTAACAACTAGCCAAAAAACTTTTAAGAAATTTTTAAGATTTTAAAAAGATCTGCCTTTGGCAGATCTATTCCATGATCATTACTTTTTCATAAACTTCTTTTAATTGCTGTCCGATCTTCGTTATATCTTTTTCAACCGCAACCTTATAACCATTTTCTTTGGTACTAGGCAATCGTCCATTGGTAATACCATCGATCAATTGAACAAATTCTTCAACATTCTTACCTTTATAACAATCCCTTTTATCAACCAACCAAGGATCAAAGACCCCGATATCTCTTACTAGCACATTTTGTTTGCTAGCCAAAGCTTCCAAGACCACGATTCCCTCCGTTTCTTCATGCGAAGCAAAAAAGAAACATGATGCGTCAAGATAAGCGCCTTCAATGATCGGCCCTTTGACATAACCAGGAAAATATACGTTAGCTGGATGATCATTGATGACATCTTGGATCTTTTTAGGGATCGAAACCAATGGAGTATGTCCAAACCAGATGAATTTATAATCTGGCATCCGCTTTGCCACTTCAATAAAATCTAATATTCCTTTTCTTTCAAAATATAAACCTACAGAAATTATGACCTTCTCATTTTCCTTGATGCTAAAATAACGACGATAAGCTTTGACCTTTTCTTCGTTAAAAGCATATTTAGAAAGTTCGATACCATTGCTTATCGGAAAGATCGGCAACTGGATACCATAGCTTTCCAACAACCCTTTAGAATACGGCGTCGGCGTTATGATCGCATCAGCCTGCGTATACAAACTAACGATCAGCTTCTTAAAGATCGGAGCGATCTGATTAGATAAGATAAAGCTATTCTTAAAATCCTCTTCCGTGCTATGGGCATGATATATCACTTTTTTCCCCATCTTTCTAGCCTGCTTGATCATCATCTCGCTGCTAAGACCATAGGTATTGATATGTAAGATATCATAATCGGTACAGGTCGGATCGATCGTAAAATCGATGAGCGCTGATGTTAAAGCAGCCTGCTGGTGCTTAAAAGCTCGGCCGATGCCTGATGTCTTGATCAATTCTTCACTTTCAAAATATAATAAAATCTTCATTATTTGCTTCCTTTTACTAGCAATATTATATCATTTAATGATTCAATGTAAACGAAACAAAATAACTAGTCATGATTTTATCTTTATGTTTTTATGATCGTGTTGACATTAGCGTGATCTAATTTATTCAATGCCATATTAAGCGTAAATAAATAAAGGCCAAAGATGATCAAGGCAATGATCGCCAAGATCAAGATATCGCTGTTTCTTAAATAATCCTTAAACAAGATGCCCAAGAACATGCAGCCACTGATAAAAATGATATATCCTAGCATAAAACCATAAAGCTTATACTTAAAATGATATTTTTTGATTGCTTTTCTATTAGCACCAAAACTCAACAATAAAGCATAATTTTTTAAGGCTTTTTGATTGCTTTTATAATTATATAAGATCATAAATAAGCTCAAGCCTAAAAGATAGATCACTTGAAAGCTATAAGCCATAACTTTAAATATCAGCATATTATTTTTTATTTCTTGCCTTAATTCATATGTAGGATG
>CASGCC010000027.1 GCA_949299585.1 uncultured Bacillota bacterium
AATGGCTTAGGAGTTACCAAGAGCGTAGATCTGGATATCTTGTTAGATTGGGATAAATCGATCGCGCAAGGCGGGATCAAATATTATAAAAATATCTATGGATCGACCAATATCGAGTGGCAACAGTTTGATGCTTTGTGCACGCACTATGGCATTTCTTATGATAAGCCATTAAAGGATTTTACCAAACAAGAATTAGATATCATCTTGAATGGTTCGCCAGAGATGATATCTTATAAGATCCATAGCAATTCCGGTATCCGCAGTACGACCAATTATATCGAAGGGGTCAAGACCTTGATCGAAAGGCGCTATGTTACGACGACCTCGGCAATGTCAAAAGAATGGTATGATTCCTTTATGATGGAACAGGAATGCAATGTGTGTCATGGCGCACGTTTGAATGAGCGTGCCTTATCGGTGCGAATCGGCAACAAAAACATTCATGAATTTACCTTGATGAGCGTTAAAGAGGCTTTGAAGTGGTTGGATGCTTTGGAATTGAGCGATACCGATCGTAAGATCGCACAGATGGTCATCGATGAAATCCATAACCGCTTGCAGTTTTTGAAAGATGTTGGGTTGGAATATCTAAGCTTGAATCGCTTGGCTGGAACTTTGAGCGGCGGTGAAGCGCAAAGAATTCGTTTAGCTACCCAGATCGGTTCAAAATTAACCGGTGTTTTATATGTCTTAGATGAACCAAGCATTGGCTTGCATCAAAAAGATAACGCTAAATTGATCCAAACTTTGAAAAATATGCGAGATCTAGGCAATAGCGTGCTGGTGGTCGAACATGATGAAGAAACGATGCTTGAGGCTGATTATATCGTTGATATCGGACCGGGAGCCGGTGAACATGGCGGAAAGGTCGTTGCGTGCGGGACACCGCAGGAAGTCATGGCAAACGAAGATTCATTGACCGGGAAATATTTAAGTCATAAGCTACGCATCGAAAATAAACGTGAGCGTAAAAAAGGCAATGGTAATTGGGTGGAGATCGTTGGCGCTAAAGAAAACAATTTAAAAAATATCAATGTCAAGATCCCTTTAGGAACGATGACCATCGTTACTGGGGTAAGCGGCAGCGGAAAATCAACCCTGGTAAATGAGATATTCTTAAAAGCGGTCAAACAATCATTAGGACGTGTAAGGATCAAACCAGGCGCTCATAAGCAAATCAAAGGATTAGAAAATATCGATAAGGTCGTAGAAATCAGCCAGGATCCGATTGGCCGTACGCCACGCAGCAATCCGGCAACTTATACTGGCGTATTTGATGATATCCGTGATTTGTTTGCTTTAACGCCGATGGCAAAACTGAAAGGTTTTGATAAGGGACGTTTCTCATTTAATGTCAAAGGCGGACGATGTGAAGCTTGTCAAGGCGATGGGGTAAAAAGGATCTCGATGAATTTTTTGCCAGATGTTTATGTTACCTGCAGCGAATGTCATGGCAAACGCTATAATGAGGAAACCTTAGAAGTAACCTTTAAAGATAAAACGATCGCCGATGTCTTGGATATGCGGGTAGAAGATGCCTTAGAATTTTTCAACAGCGTTTCTAAGATCAAAGATAAGCTGAAGACCTTGAATGATGTGGGCTTAGGCTATATCAAATTAGGCCAATCTAGTACGACCCTTAGCGGTGGAGAAGCGCAAAGGGTTAAGCTAGCTAGTGAGCTGCAAAAGAAAGCTACCGGAAAAACATTATATGTCCTTGATGAACCAACGACCGGTTTGCATATCCATGATGTCAAACGCTTGGTTGAAGTATTGGAGAAGATCGTAGATAACGGTGATACTGTATTGATTATCGAACATAATCTCGATATGATAAAAAGGGCGGATTATATCATCGACCTTGGACCAGATGGCGGTGATATGGGCGGAAATGTCGTTGTCTGCGGAACGCCGGAAAAGATCGCTCAATGCCCTGAAAGCTATACAGGAATGTACTTAAAAAAAGTATTGGAGGATAATTAAATGGAATATATCGGCAAGGTCATTATCAAAGATATCGTAGATTTTTTTGGCTTTGAACAAGTTACAGGCAATGCTGAATCACTAAACCGCTGGGTCGTAGTTCCGGATGTCAATCGTCCAGGCTTAGAACTTGCTGGATTTTTCAAACACACCGAACCACGAAGGATCATCATCATCGGTGATAAAGAGCAAGCATTTATTGCCCAGTTGCCAGAAGATGTGCAAAGATCCAGATTTGAACAGATCACGGATGTTTTCACGCCGATGATCGTTTTAAGCCGAGATCGTGAATGTCCACCGATATTGAAACAAGTGGCGATCAATGCGAATTTTCCCATTTTTAGATCAAATAGCCCGACTTATCGTCTGATGGTCGAGATCATTACTTTCTTAGATGAAAGACTAGCACCTAGCGATAGCTTGCATGGCGTCTTGCTGGATGTTTATGGCAAAGGCGTATTGATTACTGGGGAGAGTGGCAGCGGTAAGAGTGAGATTGCCTTAGAATTGATCAAGCGAGGTCATGTCTTGATTGCGGATGATAGGGTTGATGTTGCGCGTATCCACAATTCGATCATTGGTCATAGTCCTGAATTGCTAGCAGGGATGCTAGAAATCAGAGGTATCGGTATCATCGATGTTGGCAAGATGTTTGGCGCTAGCGCCCTGATGTCTAAAGATAATATCGATATGGTCATCCATCTGGAACAATTTGATCCGCATGCTGAATATGCGCGGGTCGGTAATGAAGATGATCTTTTTACTACGATCTTAGATGTTAATATCCCAACGATCGTCATACCGGTCAAAGAAGGAAGAAGCATGGGCGTATTGGTCGAATCAGCCGTAATTAATTTCCGCTTGCGGGAAAATGGCTTTAATAGCGCTAAGGAATTTGAAAAGCGCGTGTATGAGCAGATTGCCAAACAAAATAGCAGTAGAGGTGAAAACTAATGGCATTTTTTCCTAATCCAAAAACATTTTTGAGCATTGGCCCTTTAAGCATCCAATGGTATGCCGTGTTGATCATCATTGGTATCGGGGTTGCTTATTACTTTTCAAAGAAAGATTTTAAAGAAAACGGATATAGTCAAGATACCCTTGATGATCTATTGATCGGTTGTTTGATCTGCGGTATCATTTGTGCGCGTTTATGGTTTTGCTTATTTTGGGATGCCCAATACTATTTTAGTGATATCACGCATCTTTTGGACATCCGTGGCGGTGGCTTGGCGATTCAAGGTGGCTTGATCGGTGGATCATTATATGGCCTATATTATGTTAAAAAGCATAAGATGAGCTTTTTGCGTAGCAGTGATGTGGTTGCGACCAATATCCTTATAGCCCAAGCTATCGGACGATGGGGCAATTTTATCAATCAGGAGGCTTATGGACAAATCGTAAATGAAGCGTATTTCAATTGGGCACCTGAATTTATCAAGCAAGGCATGTATATCGGCGGAGAGTATCGCCAGCCTACTTTCTTGTGGGAAAGCGTATTAGATCTATTAGGTTTTATCATTTTGCGTTTTGGCTATAAAAAACATGGTCATGGCAGACGCGGAGATATTACTTGTTTGTATCTGATGTGGTATGGAGTTTCACGCTTTATCGTTGAATCTTTTAGAACAGATAACCTGATGTTTATGGGCATGCGGATGTCAAGGCTGATGGCTTTGATGTTCATTGTCGTGGGAGCTTGTGGCTTGATCTATATTCGCTTTAAGAAGAAGCCTGCAAAACCAATCATCCTTTTCGACCTTGATGGCACCCTTTTAGATACCAAGCCAGCAATCATGGCTACATATCGTCATTTGTTTGAAAAATATGATAAGGTAGAAAATTTTACGGAAGATGTACAGCGGGAAGTGCAAGGACCGCCATTGACCGAAATGTTTGCTAAGTATTTTCCAAGTGTCGATCAAGAACAATTATTAAAAGAATATCGAGAATATAATTTTGCGGTACATGCAGAATTGGTCAAACCGATGCCTAATTGTGAGCTAGTCTTGAAAGAGCTTAAAGAAAATGGTCATAAGATCGGCATCGTTTCAACCAAGTATACCGAAGCGATCAAATTTGGCTTAGACATGTTTGATCTAACAAGATATTTTGATGTTGTCTTAGGCAAAGATAAAGTAAGCAAGGTCAAGCCTGATCCATCGGGCTTGTATGAAGCTTGCGCGGCCCTTAACGAAGGTCATGATTCATGTATCTATATTGGTGACAGCAAAGGTGATATGCAGGCATCAAAAGCGGCAGGGATGTATACGATTGCTTATCTAAGCAAAGACGAGAATAGAAATGATGTCATTATTGCAGAAAAACCAAACGCAGCGATTGCTGATCTAAAAGATATCCTAGATATCGTTAAGGAGGATCATGAATGGACATACAATATGATGTAATAATCGTTGGCGCTGGTCCAGCAGGGATGAGCGCTGCTATCTATGCCTCAAGAGCAGGACTTAAGACGATGATGCTGGAAGTAAGTGCACCAGGCGGCAAGCTGATCAAGACCTTCAGCATTGAAAATTATCCGGCTACCAAAGAAGAAAGCGGAGCAGATCTGGCTTATAAGATGTTTGAACATTCTACTTCCTTTGGGGCAGAATATGTATATGGCGATGTCCAAAAGATCATTGATCATCAAGAACATAAAGAAGTCATTACGGCTGATAGTTCCTATACCGCCAAGTGTGTGATCATCGCCACAGGCACCAAGGAAAAATTGCTTGGCTTAGCAAAGGAAGATCGTTTGGTAGGCAAGGGAATTTCATACTGTGCGGTATGTGATGGTGCACTATATCGTGGCAAAGATGTAGTGATCATCGGTGGAGGCAATAGTGCTTTAGAAGAAGCCGTTTTCTTGACCCAGTTTGTCAATAAGGTCTATATCGTTATTCGTCGCGATGTATTCAGAGCTGATAAGATCATCCAAGATAAGGTGCTGAACAATGCTAAGATAAAGATCATTACCAAACATGTTCCTTACCGGATCTTAGGAGAAGAACATGTCGAAGGCATCGAATTGGAAGATGTTGATACAAAACAGTTAATGACTCTAGAGGTGTCTGCGATTTTTCCTTACATCGGCGCTCAGCCCAATACATCTTTTGTTAAAGAACTGGGCATTACTAATGAGCAAGGTTATATCTTGGTTGATGATAATATGGAAACTAAGCTCAAAGGTATCTTTGCAGCGGGCGATTGTATCGATAAACCGTTAAGGCAGGTCATAACGGCTTGCAGCGATGGAGCTATCGCTGGGCAGAAGGCTTATGATCGCATAAGTAAAAATAAATAGAGCTGCAAAGCGAAAAAAGGTTGACATTTAACAAGAAACCCCTTACAATATTATTCGTAAAACACGTGTGACTGTTAGATCAGGCATGAGTTTATCAAATGTTTTTGATATGCTCGTGCCTTTTTTATGTGTCAAAGCAATACTAGGGAGGAAAAGATATGTTTGGCTTGTTTAAGAAAAAGAATAGTTTTCAGTTAATGGCAATTGCAGATGGGACAACAAAGGATATCACGCTGGTCAATGATCCGATCTTTGCGCAAAAAATGATGGGAGAAGGTCTAGCAATTGAACTAAGCGGTAATGAAATTTATGCACCGTGTGATGGTGAAATTACTGTATTACCTGATAGCAAGCATGCCTTTGGGATGAAATGTGCCAATGGCTTAGAAATTTTGGTGCATGTTGGCATTGATACCGTAAATCTACAAGGAGAAGGTTTTACTGCATATAAGAAACAAGGTGATCATGTGCAATGCCATGAAAAGATCTTGAGCATCGATAAGGAACTGATTGCAGGAAAAGGCATTGATCTTACGACCATGGTAATTATTCTTAATCATGCTGAACATAAGATCACCAAGATGAATATCGATGCACCGGTCAAAGCAGGGATAGATCCGCTGATCGATATAGCATGAGGACGATCATGAAAGCAATAAGGATTTTCAATAACAATGCAGTTTCGACCATCATGGCAAACAATAAAGAAGCAATTTTGATCGGACCAGGCATCGGATTTAATAAAAGACCAAATGATGAGATCGATCAAAGCAAGATCGAAAAGATCTTCTATGTCCAAAATGAGATGCAAAGCAAGTTTTTGGCGATGCTAGATAGCGTTACGCCACAATTGTTAGAAGTTGCGGAGCAGATCATCAGCTTGGCTCAAGATAATGGCTTGATCTTAAGCAATCAAGGAACCATCAGTTTATTGGATCATATAAATTTTTCCCTGGAAAGGGCTAAAGAAAATATCTTTTTGCCTAACTTGATGCTTAGTGAGATCAAGATGATCTATCCCAAAGAATATAAATTGGGGCTTAAAGCCTTGGATCTTATCGAAAAAAATTGTGGAGTGCGTCTTCCTGATGATGAAGCGGGATACATCGCTTTGCATCTGGTAAGCGTATCAATAGATAAGCTAAGCACTTATAATGCATTGAAATTAGTGAAAGGATGTTTGGCAATAATTAAAAAGTATTATGGACTTATTTACGATGAAAGTTCTTTAGAAATGAATCGATTGACCACACATCTAAAGTTTTTATCACAGCGGATCATTACCAAAGAGCCATGGCATACCGAAGAAGATAATGGAATGTACGATATGCTGATTTATCGTCATCCACAAAATGCTGGCTGCATTCAGGAAATAACCGCGTACATTAACAAAGAATTTAATTATGAATTGAATTTGCAGGAAAAGATCTATCTGCTGGTTCATTTGAATAAGATTTTGTAGGTGACACTTAGATCCTAATACTAGTTCCGGGATCTGATGGCATAAATGATTGAGGAGGACAAAATGAAACAAAAAATTTTAGGGGTATTTGAAACTTTTGCCAAAGCCATGGTACAGCCGTTGATGTATCTGTCAAGCGCAGGTATCTTGATGGTTGTCGGGGTACTTTTGACAAACTCTACCTTAAGCAGCTTGATTCCTTTTTTGAGTTGGGGACCGCTGCAAACTTTAGGACAATTGATCTATAACTGTGTGATGGTTATCATCAATAACTTATCAACGATCTTTGCAATTGGTATTCCAGCAGCTTTAGCTAAGAAAGAAAAACATAAAGCTGCATTGATCGGGTTCATGAGCTATATCATGTATCTAACAGCTTCTAATACTTTGCTTACGCAAAGCGGACAGTTAGCTGCGCCACAAGAATTATTAGGCTTGATCGGAACAGGCCAATCTACGATCTTAGGTATCCAATGTGTAGATATGAGCGTATTCGGTGGTATCATCTTAGGATGCATTACGGGATATGTATTTAATCGTACTTGCAATAAACGCTTTAGCGGAGCTTTGCAAATCTATAGCGGCGCTAATTTTAGCTTTATTTGCATGTTATTTATTTCCATCTTATTTGGTGTAGGTAGCAATATCGTTTGGCCTTTTGTGCAGCATGCGATCTCAGCTTTGGCTGAATTTATCAAATCGACCGGAACATTTGGCTTATTCTTATATGGATTCTTAGAAAGACTATTGATACCTACCGGATTACATCATTTGATCTATACGCCATTCCAATTCTCAGATCTAGGCGGAGTATTACAAGTTGGTGATAAAACGGTTGCTGGAGCTTATGCCATCGTTATGACCGAGATGAACATGCCGGATCTTGCTCGTTTCTCGGATAGCATTTATTACATGGCAATTGGCTTTACTAAGATGTTTGGCTATATCGGTATTGGGGCAGCCTTTATCCATACGGCCTATAAACAAAATAAGAAACAAGTAAAAGCAATGATAATTCCGTTGGTTGTTACTGCTTGCTTAGCTAGCGTTACGGAACCATTAGATTTCATGTTTGTATTTACTGCTCCGCTTTTATATGTTGCTCATGCAACGATTGCCGGATTGTTCATAGCGCTATTAAAGATCTTTGATGTTACAGCCTTCTGTGGCGGAAACTTATTAGCATCAATGCTTATGAATATCGTTGTTGGTGTAGAAAAAACGCATTGGCCTGTCATGTTAGCCTTAGGTATCGTCCAGATCTTTGTTTATTATTTTATCTTTAGCTTCTTGATCAAGAAATTTAATTATAAGACGCCTGGTCGTGAAGATAACGAAGATACCAGCAAAGATAAGGAACCTGCTAAACCTGTGGATTTGCAGAAGGATATCATCGATATCATTAATGGTTTAGGTGGCAAGGAAAATATCAATACGGTTGAAAATTGTATAACGCGTTTAAGAGTAAATCTGAAAGATCCTAGCAAATTAAATGAAGAACTAATTAATAAGACTCCAAATAGTGGTATCGTTAAAAAAGGCAATGATATTCAGATCATCTATGGCTTGCAGGTACCAGAAATCAAATCAGCCGTTGAAGAAGCGTTAGAAAAAATGTAGGAGGAACTATATGATCATTACAATCGTTGGAGGTGGAAGCACCTTTACAGCCGGCATCGTTAAATCGATTGCGCTAAGAAAAGATGAATTAGATGTAAAAGAGATAAGGATGTATGATATCAACAAAGAAAGACAAGATACGATCGGCGTTCTGGTTGATTGGATCTTGCATGAAGAATTAAAGACCGATATCAAGTTAACTTTAAGTTATGATAAAGAAGAAGCTTATAAGGATGCTGACTTTATCTTTGCCCAAATGCGCGTTGGCGGTTATGCGATGCGTGAACAAGATGAAAAGATTCCTTTACGCCATGGCTGTGTTGGTCAGGAAACCTGCGGTTGTGGAGGCTTGGCATATGGCATGAGAACGATTTTTCCGATGGTGGAATTGATCGACGATGCCCAAAAATATGCTAAGAAAGACCATTGGATCTTGAATTATTCTAATCCAGCTTCAATCGTTTCTGAGGCTTGTCGCAAGCTTAGACCAAATGCGCGGATCATCAATATCTGCGATATGCCAATCGCTATCATTGATGTGGTTGCTGCTGCATTGGAAATCAAAGATAAAGAAAATATCGTTTATGATTATTTTGGCCTTAATCATTTCGGTTGGTTTACTTCGATCGAATATAAAGGCGAAGATGTCATGGACAAATTACGTTCATATATCAAAGAACATGAGATCTTGCTGCCAGCTGCTTATTTAAAGGATAAGGCAGCATTACAAAGCAAAAAAGGCAATGATGAAAATCGTCATACCAAAGGAAGTTGGTACTATGTGTGGAAAGGTATCTATGAAATCATGGAAAACTTCCCTGAAACATTACCTAATACCTATTTGAATTATTATTTGCAATGCAAAGAATTTGTCGAACATTCTGATGTAAATAGGACGCGAGCAAATGAAGTAATGGAAACTCGTGAAAGCAATTTGTTCGAAGGTATCAAAAAATATCAAGAAACTGGTATCGTCGATAAGACCGTATTCTATGCCGGAAGCCATGGTGATTGGATCGCTGATCTTGCAGTTGCCCTGAAAAATGATACTAAGGCACGTTTCTTGGTAATTACCGAAAATCGAGGAGCAATACCAAATATGCCATATGATGCAATGGTTGAGGTGCCAGCTTATATTGGCAAGAAAGGTCCAGAAGTTATCGCGCAAAACAATATACCTTTGTTTGAACAAGGCTTGATGATGCAACAACTTAACTGCGAAAAACTATTGGTGGAAGCAGCCGTTGAGGGAAGCTATGAAAAAGCATTAAAGGCCTTTACTTTAAATAAAACGGTACCAAGCATGAAAGTTGCCAAGGAAGTCTTGGATGATATGATCAAAGCAAATAAAGGATATTGGCCAGAATTGAAATAGCTTAAAAGCGATGGAAACATCGCTTTTTAACTTTAAAATATATGAAATAAAGTAACAAATTAATTATATTATTAACTTTTAGGTATATAATATTTGCATGGAAAATAAATTAATGTTCAAAGAAGCCTTTGGAATGGCATGGCCGGCAGTTCTAGAGAGCTTTTTCGTTTCGTTAGCCGGCATGATCGATACATTGATGATTTCCTCGTTAGGACCATCAGCGGTTGCGGCAGTGGGGCTTACTACCCAGCCTAAATTTATAGCTTTAGCGATATTTACGGCAGTAAATATCGGCATAAGTGCCTTGGTAGCTCGCAGATATGGACAAAGGAATCAGGATAGTGCTAATGAGATCGTAGTTACAGCCATTATATTTACCATCATTGCTTGTTTGATCATAACGGCAATATCTGTTTTAGGAGCAGATACGATCTTACGATGGTGCGGCTCTAATGCAGATACGCATACAGATGGAGTTACCTATTTTACGGTGATCCAGCTAGGTATGATCTTCAATGTGCTATCATTAGCGATCAATGCTGCTCAAAGGGGAAGTGGCAATACCAAGATTGCCATGACCACAAACATTACCAGCAGCGTTATCAATATCATCTTTAACTATTTGCTGATTGGCGGTAATCTGGGCTTTCCGCGTTGGGGCGTATTTGGAGCAGCCTTTGCAACTGTTTTAGGTACAGTGGTTGCTTGTATCATGTCCATTCATTCGATGTTTAGAAAAAGTAGCTATATTTCGGTTGAATTTATCATCAAGAACCATATAAGACCTAGGATGGATACTTTTAGAAGCATCATCAATCTATCTAGCAATTTTATCGCCGAGAATCTGGCTATGCGTATCGGCTTTTTAACAACGGCGATCATGGCGGCAAAATTGGGTACCGACGCTTTTGCGGCTCACCAAGTAGGTATGAACTTTTTGAATCTGACCTTTTCGTTTGGCGATGGCATGCAGGTAGCAGCCGTTGCTTTGATTGGCCGCAGCTTAGGGGAAAAAAATGGGCCTTTAGCTAAAGCTTATGGCAGTATGTGTCAAAGGATGGGATTGGTAATATCCATATTCTTGATGATCATATTATTTTTCTTTGGCCGAGATATCTTTAGCATCTTCTTTGTTGAACCTGAAATTTTGGATATGGGCAGCATGATCATGAATTTTATAGCTATAACTTCCATTTTCCAAATTTCCCAGATCATTTTCGCTGGTGCCTTAAGAGGTGCAGGCGATGCAAGATATACATTGGTTGGGGCTCTAATTTCGGTAACGGTCATCAGGACCATAGTTACCTGGGGCTTAGCAGGGGGAATCGTTAATTTAGGCTTGATAGGCATCTGGATAGGTGTCCTTTCAGATCAAGTATCTCGCTTTATCTTCTTTGCAACACGTTATCATCGAGGGAAATGGATCAATATCGAAATTTAAAAAGCGAAGATCATTCGCTTTTTTTATATGATCGATAAAACGGCTATATAAGCATGGAGTATTGGCTTTTATTTACGACTTGGTGTAAACTAATGGCATGGTAAATGAAAGAAAAAGAATTCTAGAATTATTTTTTATCTTAACAGAACATTGCGATGATTATATCAATTCTAACGCATTAGCTGAAAAAGTTAATGTCAGCGATCGCACGATCAAAAGTGATATCAAAGATCTCGAAAGGTTTGCGCTTGCTAGCGGCAGCCATATCGAAGCTAAGAAAGGACATGGATATCGGCTGATCGTAGATGATCGGCAGAAATTTGAACCGGTTAGAGAACAATTGCAATTTTATTTTGGTATGTTTGGATCGATTCAAGCAATGCGACGTACAAGGGTCAACGATATCGTACGCAGGATAATTTGCGAAGAAAATTATATGACCTTGGATGAGATCGCTGATGAGCTTTATCTTACTCGCAGTGCCTTGCGCGAGGATAATAAGGAAGTTAGAAAGTTCTTGGCACAATTTAATCTGCGTTTAAAAAATAATTATGAAACAGGGCCATTAGTTGTAGGAAGCGAGTATGATAGACGTTTAGCAATGCTTTGTGTTTTTGAAAATCATTACCATGAAGCCATGACCTTTTATAAAAATTTTGATTATCTGCAATGGTTTGATTTTGATGAAGAACAAAGATATGATATTCGTCATATCTTCTTACGTCATTTGAGAGAGTCAAAATGTCATATTCGCGATGATCATACCCAAAGATTGTCACGTTATCTGTGCTTGATGGCAAACCGCTATCAAAAGGGCTATAAAGTAGTATTTGATGATGAACAAATGGCTTTTATTCGTTCCTTCAGACAATATGAAGTAACAAAAGATATGCCAAATGTCAGAATTGTACCTTTTGAGGGATTGTTGGTAGATTTTGCGCGAAGGTCGGGCGCCTCTGTTGTGATCCGTGGACTTCGGGCGATCACTGATTTTGAGTATGAGCTTCAGATGGCCCAGACAAATCATAAGATGGAACCAGAGATTGAGACCATATTTCTGACCACCAGTCTGGATTATTCTTACCTGAGCTCTACTACGGTGAAGGAAGTGGCAGCTTTTGGAGGGGATATTTCTCAGTTTGTACCGGAATTTGTAGCAGACTGTATGAAAGAGAAAATGAATTTAAAAGGAGAGTGTAAATTATGAGCAGCCGAATTGAACAGATTATTGAAGAAATCGAGGAGTACATCGACAGTTGTAAGTTCCAGCCTCTGTCCACATCCAAGATCATTGTAAATAAGGATCAGATGGATGAGATGCTGAGAGAACTGCGGATGAAGACTCCGGATGAGATAAAGCGTTATCAGAAGATCATCGCCAACAAGGACGCCATCCTGGCTGACGCTCAGGCCAAGGCGGACAGCATGATCGAGGAGGCACAGATCCATACCAACGAACTGGTCAGCGAGCATGAGATCATGCAGCAGGCTTACGCACAGGCGAATGAGATCGTGACTGCTGCGACCGAGCAGGCACAGCAGATCCTGGACAATGCGACCAGCGATGCCAATGATATCCGTATCGGTGCAATGCAGTATACAGACGATCTTCTGGCGAATGCGGAAAGCATCATCGGACATACCCTGGACAGCTATACCACCAAATACGACGGTCTGGTAAATTCTCTGCAGGAGTGTTATGATATGGTCCGCAACAACCGTTCTGAACTGGAGATCCCGGATCAGTCGGCGAGAGGACTGGAGGCAGAGTACGGAAGCGCAGAACCGGAGGCGCAGCCCCAGGAAGAATATGATCTGGATGAAAACATTGAATTAGAGTAAGAGCAGCAAAAAGAGCTGATGAAGCCCTCTGGAAGATCACAGATTTTCCGGAGGGCAGATTTATGCCTGTATATTTACGATTTGAAAGGAGAACAGTGTGCAGATGTTTCAGTCAAGAACCCATACATGCGGGGAATTACGCAAAGAACATGCCGGGCAGCAGGTGACCATCGTAGGATGGATGGAAAATGTGCGGGAGGTGGGAAGCAGTCTTGCCTTTGTGGTGGTCCGGGATTTTTACGGGATCACGCAGGTTGTGATCGAAACAGAGGAATTAATGGCGGTTGTCAAAGATATCAATAAGGAGTCCACGATCTCGGTTACCGGCCTGGTGCGGGAGCGGAGTAATGTGAATCATAAGATCCCCACCGGAGAGATCGAAGTGGTACCCGGCACGATCCGGGTTCTGGGCCGGTGCACCCATCAGGAACTGCCCTTCGAGATCCGGCATTCCCGGAATGCAGATGAGTCCCTGCGTCTCAGATACCGCTATCTGGATCTGAGAAATCCGGAGGTGCAGCAGAAGATCGTGCTGCGAAGCCAGATTATTTCCGCTCTTCGAAGCGCCATGACAGAACATGGTTTTCTGGAGATCACGACGCCCATCCTGACAGCCTCTTCTCCTGAGGGAGCCAGAGATTACCTGGTGCCGGCCAGAAAACATCCGGGAAAGTTCTATGCGCTTCCCCAGGCGCCGCAGCAGTTTAAGCAGATCCTGATGGCGTCG
>CASGCC010000028.1 GCA_949299585.1 uncultured Bacillota bacterium
AGCTTTGTACGCTCATTCCATGCGTTGCAGCTATCTTAACAAGATTTGAAGCTAATTCATGCGATAAAGAAAGCTGATCATTAGATAGCTTTAAATCATCATAATGATTTTTTACATTTTTACAATCATCCAGAAATGAAACGATTATATGTTTGATATATCCCTCTAGCAATGTACAAATACGAGTAAAAGCCTTTATGTGATAATTCAAATCATAGCGTTCATTAAAAAAGATCGGATCATATCGTAAATATATATCTTCGTTATTTACTATAGAAGATAATCTTTTGATTCCTTCAATTATTAATTGTTTTTGTGGCATTTTCGGCTCAATATCGCGATGATAGGGAGTTAAGGTAATCTGAAAGATGTAGGGATGTTTGATTTCATCAATATATTTTAAAAATGGTAAAGGATTCTTTGTACAAAAAACAATCAAGTCAACATCACTGAATAAAATCCTTTGGACAATATTTGAAGCAAAAGGATTTCTTACATCTACAAAACCTTCTTTATATCTCTTGATGAGCCATTCGCTATAAAATGCTAATATATCGCAGCGTCCACTAACATTAACGATCATAATCCACCTCGTCTTTAACTAATAATAAAATAAACGCTCAAAAGAGCGTTTATCATAAGATACCTACACGCTTAAAGATGGTATCAACATTTCGAACCTGATATTTAGGATCAAAGCAATCATCAATTTCCTCTTGGGTCAATGTATTTCTAACCCGTTCATCCTGCTCCATCAATGTCTTGAAATCCAACTTATTTTCCCATGATCTGATGGCGTTAGGTTGTACGATATCATATGCCATTTCCCTAGACATTCCTTTTTCGATTAGCTTCAATACAAAACGTTGTGAGAAGATTACTCCATATGTTTTGAAGATATTGGCATACATATTGTCTTCAAATACTGTTAAGGCATCAATGATCTTGGTAAAACGATTTAACATGTAATCTAATAGCTCAGTAGCATCAGCACTAATGATCCGCTCTGCGCTTGAATGAGAAATATCCCTTTCATGCCATAAAGGAATATTCTCATAGGCCGTAAGCATATAACCTCTTAAAACTCTTGAACAGCCACAGATATTTTCCGATCCTATCGGATTACGTTTATGGGGCATAGCACTTGATCCCTTTTGGCCTTTATTAAAGTACTCCTCAGCTTCTCTTACTTCGGTTCTTTGCAAATGACGAATCTCGGTTGCCATTTTTTCTAACGATGAACCTATCAAGGCTAAAGTTGCATAATAGTGAGCATGACGATCACGTTGTAAAACCTGGGTAGATATATTAGCCGAACTTATGCCTAGTTTTTCGCAAACATAGTCCTGTACAAATGGTGGCGTATTTGCAAATGTTCCAACCGCTCCAGAAATCTTTCCACATTCAATATCTTGACATGCGTCTTTAAAACGCACAAGATTTCGCTTCATTTCCTCATACCACAAAGCAAATACTAGTCCAAAAGTAGTAATTTCTGCATGGACACCATGGGTTCTTCCCATCATGACCGTATCTTTGTATTTTAATGCTTTAGCTTTTAATACATCCATGAATTTTTCGATATCTGCCAAAAGGATTGCATTTGCTTGCTTATATAGATAACCATATGCGGTATCAACAACATCTGTACTTGTCAAACCATAATGTACCCATTTCTTTTCTGGACCACAAGTCTCACTTACAGCTCTAGTAAAAGCTACGACATCATGTTTTGTCTCTTGCTCGATCTCATAGATACGATCAATATCAAAGCTTGCATTCTTCCATAAAGCCTCAACATCCTCTGACGGTATTTCTCCAAGCTTGCTCCAAGCTTCACAAGCTAAGATCTCTACTTTAAGATACGCATTAAATTTAGCCTCTTCGCTCCATATTTCACGCATTGCTTTTCTTGAATAACGATTTAACATTTTATTACCTCTTTAACGTTTTTTTTAAGCCATATAGTTCTGTAGGATATTCTTTTGAGAAACATGCTGTGCATAAGCCAACATGATTACAAGCCTGTGATAATTCTTCTAAACTCATGAATTTTAACGACTCAGCATTGATAAATTTACGTAAAGATTCAATGTCTAATTGAGCGCTGATCAATTCTTCATAAGTTGCAGTATCAACGCCATAAAAACATGGTGAAACAAACTCTGGTGATGCTATGCGCACATGAACGCTTTTTGCTCCAGCATCTTTTAATAGCTGCACGATACGTTTGCTAGTAGTGCCTCTCACGATAGAATCATCGATCATGATGATATTTTTGTCCTTGACGATAGCACTGATCGCGCTCAATTTCATCCTTACTCCCCGTTCTCTTAATTGTTGCGTAGGTTGGATGAAGGTCCTTCCAACATATCGATTCTTTATTAAGCCAAGCTCATATGGCAGGCCACTTTCTTCAGCATATCCGATAGCTGCGCTCAAACTGCTATCTGGTACTCCTATTACCATATCTGCATCTAGTTTTTCATTAGCATCCTTTCGGGCTAATATTTTACCAGATTCCTTACGCATATTATGAACATTGATATTTTCAATAACGCTGTCAGGGCGGGCAAAGTAAATATATTCCATCGCACACATGCGATGCTGGGTCTTTTCTGGTTCACAATAATTAAAAGTTTGTACACCTTCTTTGCCAAATCGCACCACTTCGCCAGGATTCAAAGCTCTGATAAATTTTCCATTTACGATATCATATGCGCACGTTTCACTTGAAATGCAGTACCCATTGTCTACTTTGGCATAAGATAAAGGCCTTAGTCCATTCTTATCTCTTACGGCATACATACAATCTTTGGTCATGATAATATACGCAAATGCTCCTTCTAATTTTGCACATGCTTTCATGATCTTTTGAACCATCGTTCCTGATTCTTTTTGAATAAGATGAACTAAAACTTCACTGTCATTAGACCCTTGAAAAATGCTTCCTTCATTTTCCAAAGCTATTTTTATCTCTTGGGCATTAACGATCTGACCGTTATGAACGATGCCAAAATGGCCAGTATGCGCTCTTACCATCAATGGCTGAATGTTTTCAATAACATTGCCACCCGCTGTTGAATAACGTACATGACCAACAGCATACTTTCCTTTCATGCTGTTGATGATACCAGTATTAAACACTTCAGAAATCAAGCCTTTTCCCTTATAACATGTTATGGTCTCACCATCACTAGTAGCAATTCCACATGCTTCTTGACCACGATGCTGCAAAGCATGTAATCCGAAGTATGTTAAGCTTGATGCATCATCTACATTATAGATACCAAACACTCCGCATTCTTCATTAAGCTTATTTCCTAATAGATATGCCATTTCGTCTTTCATCAGCTATTATCCTCTTTTTTCTAAGCGTGACCATATTTCTTTATAGGCACCTATTACATCTCCCATATCTCTTCTGAAGCGATCTTTATCTAATTTTTCATTAGTTGTTGCATCCCAAAAGCGGCAGGTATCACAACTAATTTCATCTGCAAGGATGATATTTCCTTGAGCATCTTTACCAAATTCTAATTTAAAATCAACCAATTTAACATTAACTGATAAGAAAATTTCTTTTAAGATCTCATTGATACGATTTGTTAGGTCATAAATGGTATTAAGCTCTTCCTTGGTAGCAAATCCCATGCCAATTGCCTGCGAATCATTGATCATAGGATCGCCAAGGTCATCATCTTTATAGCAAATTTCATTGATGGTGCATTTAGGCATCGTCCCTTCTGCAATATTAAATTTTTTTGCCATAGAACCTGCGATGATATTACGTACGATTACTTCCAAAGGTATGATCGTACATTTTTTACATAATTGATCGCGTTCATTCAAGGTTTTTATATAATGTGTAGGAATTCCTCTTTTATTAAGTTCGTTATAAAGATATGTAGTGATCTTATTGTTATAGATTCCTTTTGATTCTACTTTATCTTTTTTTAATCCATTAAAAGCAGTTGCATCATCTTTGTAATGAATTATAACTTCATTTGGATCTTCTGTAGCAAATATTTGTTTTGCTTTGCCTTCATACAACATTGTCATCTTAATAATCTCCTTCTTCAAAATTAAAAAACATATCAATTGCTGATATGTAAAAAACCTTGCATCTCTTGTAGTCCGCAATAGGCTTGCGGGTAGAAACATGTTTGCCAAAAATAAACATTTATACAAGATAATTTACACGAATATGATATCTAATTACCTATATAAATGCAAATGATTTTTTATTTTATGATCTTTTCTACTTGGGTAACATCATCACAAATAACAAAAACGATAAGTTCACTATTCAAAGCTTTTAAATATGCATTCTTGATCTTGTTTAGTTCTTGTGGACTATAATTCATCGCTGATTGATTGATTGATGCAACGTATTGATTTAGATCATCGATCGTAGAGATCGTGCTAGTTGTTTTGATTGTCGCAATGATATTGCTGGTATTATCATTTGCGATGTATACATAGGCTTCAGTTGCTTTATCATCTAAAAATAAGATGCTTGCTGCTTGTTCATAAGTAAGTTCTGTGCCATCAAAATTAATATTAGCGCATAGCTTATCGTATAAATTTTTAGCCGTCATTTCTTCATTTACCGGCTGTTTGCTACACCCAGCGATCAGCAAAATGATCAATATGCTAATTACAAACTTCTTTAACATGTTCTTCCTCCTTAACAACATGACATTCAATAAACTCTTCAAACAGTTTAATGCCATCAGCATTTAAATGGATTCCATCCTGAGCAAAGGTTTCATCGATCTTATGATCATTTAAAGCGAAATATGGATCCATATCTAGACAATATACTTGATTATCATAACACATCTTTCGTAGCAGCATATTATCATTATAAACTGTCTCATTTATCGCTTGTTCATCAATGGTCAAGGTATGATCAGGCGTATATAATAGAAAAACATAGATATTCATATCACCCTTATCTTGTTTTATCTTTTGAATAAAAGCTGAATATTGATCAACAAAAACCTGATAATCTTCCCAACCAATCTCATTTAATCCAAACATCAGATAAAGATTATGCTTTTGCGAAGCATTTATCTTATCTAGGATCGTATCTTGGTCTTCTAATTTTGTGATATCTATTTTATTTAAAAATAATCCTTCTATATAATATACTTCTTGATTTTGATAAGAACCATACAAAGCTAATGAACCCATTCGTGAATCTCCAACAAATAATGCATCATCATAATAGCTTTCATCAACTCTATTGCTATCAGGTACTGGTAAGCTATAATCGTAAGTATCGATCTTGTAGCAAGTTTTCGCCGTTTCACTAGCTGCATCTTGCTTTTCTTTGCTTTGACAGCCAACAAAGGCTAACAAACATATAGCAAGAATGATCTTAATCAAATAATTCTTCATTTTCGTCATCTTTTCCATAACTTGGTAACTCTGGAAGTTCATCCAAGCTTAACAATTTAAAGTTATCTAAGAACTCATCTGTTACTTCATAAAGTATAGGACGACCAGCTGCTTCACTTCTTCCCACTTCTTTGATCAAATTGCGGGCTAATAGCTTTCTTAGCATCATATCAGCACCTACTCCGCGCAGTTCTTCAATTTCAACTCTAGTAATTGGCTGTTTATAAGCAATGATCGCTAAGGTCTCTAAAGCTGATTGACTTAGCGTGCTAGCCTTATTATTTGCAAATAGTTTTTGCGCATATGGATGAATCTTAGCTTTCGACAAAAATTTATAAGTATCATTAAAACGTTCAATTTCGATACCACGTTCATCCTGAAGATAATAAGCCTGAAGTTCATCAAAATATTTTTCACAATCTTTTTCATCTATTTCCATTATCGTGCTAGCGGCTTGTAAAGTTAACCCTTCATCTCCACATATAAATAATAGTCCTTCGAGAATTGTTTTGATCTGTATATCTTCCATATAAATTAACCTCTTTGAAAATAAATATTATCTTGATCATCAGTAGTAAATGTCAAAAGATGTAATCGTGCAAGATCCAATACTGCTAAGAAAGTTACGATCACGCTTATTTGATCTTCGCAATCTTCGATCAAAGTATCAAACGTAAAGGTATTTGGCAAATCTGCAAGACGTGCTTTGATCTGTAAGCTTCGTTCTTCCATCGATAATTCTTTGCGGGTAAATTTGGTTTCTAAAGGCTTGCTTAGCTGTAATCTTCTTAGCACCTTATTCATTGCTTTAACAAGATCATATGGTGAACCTTCGAATTTAGCATCGGGGGCTTGTTGGATCCATTTTTCCGTTTCAATAGATATCGGTTTGGTATAGCTTTGTTGTCTTAGCAGAAATAATTCTTCTAATTGCTTCGTTACTTCTTTATATTGCTGATATTCCAGCAAACGAGCTACCAAGCGTTCTTTTGGATCTTCCTCATATTCTTCTTCCAACTGACTTTGATCTTTAGGCAAAAGCTTTTTGCTTTTATATTCGATCAAGGTCGCAAGCTCAACTAAATATTCACTAGCTATTTCTAAATGAAGTTCTTGCATTTGATCTAGATAAGCTAAATACTGATCTGTTAAAACACTGATATCTAGATCAAATAAATCAAGTTTATTTTCTTTGATTAGATGTAGCATCAGATCTAAAGGACCTTCAAACTGCTCAATCGTAATTTTAAAATTCATATTTTTCACCGAAAAAATTATAACATATTTATAACGCGTTGCAGAAAAAATAGTGCTTACGCACTATTTGATGACGATATTTACGATCTTATTAGGAATCGTAATTATTTTAACGATATTTTTATCAGCAAGATGAGCTTTTACATTTTCAAGTTCACATGCCATTTTTTCTATCTCGTTTTTAGGAAGATCTTTAGCAACATTTAGCTTGCCGCGCATCTTACCATTAACCTGAACAACAACTTCAACAGCAGCAACTTCTAGTTTAGTTTGATCATAGCTAGGCCACTTAGCATATGTAACTGTGTTTTCCCCTGTTAAAGCATGATACATTTCTTCGCCAAGATGAGGAGCAAAACAACTAAACATCTTGATAAAGTTTATAGCATATTCACGATAAATCTTATTTTGCTTATAGCACTCATTTATAAAGATCATCATCTGACTAATTGCTGTATTTAAATTCAAGCTTTCGATATCTTCAGTAACTTTCTTGACCGTTTGATTATAAACCAGATCCAATTGCCCATCATTTTCGTCAGTTAGTTTATCCATTTCCATAAATAACCGATATACACGATCAAGCCATCTTCTTGTACCCTCAACTCCTTGCGTTGACCAAGGTTTATCTGCTTCTAATGGTCCCATGAACATTTCATAGACCCTTAGCGTATCAGCACCATACTGTTTGGTAATATCATTAGGATTTACGACAAATTCTGGATACCTTTTACCCATCTTGATGCCATTTGCGCCTAAGATATATCCTTGATGAACTAATTTTTTAAATGGTTCTTTTGTGAATACTAAGCCTTTATCATATAAATAATTATTCCACATCCTCGAATACAGCAGATGTCCAACTGCATGTTCAGGTCCACCTACGTAAAGATCAACCGGCATCCAATGTTTTAATAATGCTGGATCAGCAAACATCTGATCATTTTGTGGATCGATATAACGTAAATAATACCAAGAGCTACCAGCTGAACCTGGCATCGTATTGGTCTCGCGCTTACCATTTTGGCCATGATATTGGATATTTACCCAATCAGTTGCTTTTTCAAGCGGAGATCCTAAAGGCGTAGGTCGATAGTCTTCAAGTTCTGGTAAGACCAATGGTAATTCATCATCAGCCAAAGCAACGCTAGTGCCATCTTCTAAATGCACGATTGGAATTGGTTCGCCCCAATAACGCTGACGGGCAAAGATCCATTCCCTTAATCGATAATTAACTTTTTTGGTGCCGCATTTATGTTCTTCAAGCCATTTGATCATGGTTTCAATGGCTTCTTCTTTGCCCATATCATTTAAAAAATCTGAGTTGATATGTGGTCCATCTTCAGTATATGCTGCATGTTCAATATCGCCTCCTGCTAAAACCGGAATGATATCAATATCAAATTTTTTGGCAAATTCATAGTCACGATCATCATGTGCAGGTACAGCCATGATCGCACCTGTTCCATAGCTTGCCAAGACGTAATCGCTGATCCAGATAGGTATCTTTTTGCCGTTTACTGGATTAATAGCGTAGGCGCCAGTAAAAACACCGGTCTTTGTTTTATTAAGTTCTGTTCTTTCGAATTCTGATTTGCAGGCACATGCTTGACAATATTCATCAACCTGGCTTTTTTGCTGAGGTGTCGTTATTTTTTTTACTAACGCATGCTCAGGTGCTAACACGCAGTATGTTGCACCAAATAAAGTATCACATCTGGTCGTAAATACCGTAAATTTATCCTCATAGCCATCAACCTTAAAATCTACATGAGCTCCATATGATCGACCGATCCAGTTTCTTTGAATTTCTTTCGTACTTTCTGGCCAATCGATATCATCAAGATTTTCCAATAATTTATCAGCATACTTACAGATATCAATTACCCATTGTTTCATATTTTTACGTACTACAGGATATCCTCCTCTTTCGCTTTTACCATTTATGACTTCATCATTGGCTAAAACCGTTTGTAGCTCTTCACACCAGTTTACTGGGACATCGACATATTTTGCCAAGCCGTCATTATATAATTGTTTAAATATCCATTGGGTCCATTTATAATATTTTGGGTCGCAAGTACTTATCTCTTTTGACCAATCGAATGAAAAGCCTAACATTTTTAATTGTTTTTTAAATGTTTCGATATTTTTTAAAGTGAATTTTTCTGGATGGTTTCCAGTCTGGATAGCATATTGTTCTGCAGGCAGACCGAAAGAATCAAAACCCATTGGGTGCAGCACATTAAAGCCTTGCATCCTTTTCATACGACATATGATATCTGTTGCCGTATATCCCTCGGGATGACCAGCATGCAGCCCTACGCCTGAAGGATATGGAAACATATCCAATGCATAATATTTAGGTTTAGAAAAATCATAAACATCTGTTTTGAATGTTTCATTTGCTTCCCAATATTCCTGCCATTTTTTTTCTACTTTAGCATGATCATACATAAATTTATCTCCTTGAATAATAAAAAAAGTCCTTCATATAAGGACGTAATATACGCGGTACCACCTTAATTCACTTAACGTGCTCTTTATATCCTTTAAGGCAGAACATACCACTTACGCTCCTTTGACAAGTTCATAGCTTTATGATTACCATGTTCCATCACCCCATGGCTTTCTATATATCTTCTAGCTACTACTGCTTCAAGATCATCACGGTAAGTAAATGATACCAAATTATCTAAAAAAGTCAATTAAAAATCATTGATTTCAGCTGATTAAACTAGTAATATTAAACCATGAATGAAAGAAGTGATTTTATGTATGGTTTTTTTAAAAGCGCTAGAGATCCTCTAAGTTCTTATACCCATTTTTTAGGAGCTTTAATGGGTTTAGCTCTTATTATCATCTTCCTTTTGAAAGGACTCCTGGATCAAGCAAGTTTATCGTGTATCATTGGTTCCTTGATCTTCGCTCTTAGCATCATCATGCTTTATAGTGCTAGTTCATATTATCACTATATTCCATCTGAAAGTATGCACTTTACCCTATTTAGGAAGCTTGATCATTCCATGATCTATGTTCTTATTGCTGGCAGCTATACACCTGTATGCTTAAAATTTTTAAATTTCACTCATGCTTTTACCTTTCTTTGTGTAATTTGGGGAATTGCATTGTTGGGCATTATTTTGAAGATATGCTGGCTTAATAGCCCTAGGATCTTATATACCCTGCTATATTTGCTGATGGGCTGGGCTGTTATCTTTGATTTTGAAAGTTTTGCGATCATGCCGGCAAACTGTTTGCTTTTGATAACAATAGGTGGCATAGCATATACAATTGGTGGTATAATTTATATAATCAAAAAACCAAACCTTACAAAAGAATGGGGTTTTCATGAGTTGTTCCATGTGTTTATTCTGGTTGGAACGCTATTTCATGCAATAGCCTGTTTCATTTATATGGTTTAGAAAGTGAGATAACAATGATTAAATTAATAACTGATACTTCTTGTTTGTATTCTGTTGAGCAAGCAAAAAAAATGGGTTTCACTGTAAATCCGTTATCTGTAGCCATAAATGGCAAGACATATCGTGAATTTGAAGAAATCAATTCTCATGAGTTTATCGAATTGATCCATAAAGGAGCCATGCCAACAAGTTCCCAACCTGCTATGGGAGAGATTTTAGACAGCATTGAAGCAAATATCGATGACGATATCATCTTATTATCGATGGCAGATGGTTTAAGCGGCACCTATAATACTTGTTTAAGTGCTGCTTCTCATTTTGAAAATGCTAAGATCCACGTCATAAACAGCAAGACCTTATGCGGTCCACATCAATATCTAGTTGAAATGATCTTAAAGATGATCAAAGATAATTCTTCATTGCAAGATATACTAGATGCTATCCAACAGAAGATCGAAACGATCGAATCATTTTTAATGCCTGCTGATTTTAATTATCTAAAGCGTGGAGGCCGCTGTACACCTTTAGCTGCTGCTTTAGGTGGCTTATTAAAAATTCAACCTATCGTTTGTCAAACCAAAGATGGAAAACGCTTGGATAAATTTGCTACTTGCCGATCTTTTGACCTAGCAGTAAAAAAATTAGTTTCTTATTATGAAGGAAAGCTAAACAATCATATATTATATATCTCTCATGCCTTTTGTTTAGAAAAAGCACAAAAGGTCAAACTGATGTTTGAAGCTAAATATAAAGGATTGGATATTAGGATCTTAGATCTATCATGTGCTTTTATCACTCAAGGTGGACCTGGTTGCGTTGCGGTACAAACTGTGGCTAAATAATTATGAATAATCCATTTAAATACTCTGATGATAACAAGCGTTATCATACCTTCAATTACTATCTACGTCATCATTATGGAAAAAAAGCATATAAAGTACCATTAGATGCCCATTTTTCATGCCCTAATCGCGATGGAACATGTGGTTATGGCGGATGCATCTTCTGTTCATCACGTGGCTCAGGAGAATTTACGGCCCCAAATATCTTAAATATCATCAAACAGTTCGAGACAAATCGACAAATGATGGAAGCTAAATGGCCAAATAGTTTGGCCATTCCTTATTTTCAAGCTTACAGCAATACTTATGGCCCTTTAGAAAAGATCAAACAATGTGTTGAACCTTTTATCGGTTACCCAGGTGTTTGCGCAATTGCTATCGCAACAAGGCCAGATTGTTTAGATGATGAGAAAATCGCATATCTTAATAGCTTGACCAAATATCTGGATATATATATCGAACTTGGTTTACAATCATCAAATGATGATACCGCAAAATTTATCAATCGCGGCCATGATTTTGCATGTCTTAAAAATTGCGTTAATAAACTAAATTCTACATCTTTAAAAACTGTCATCCATATCATCAACGGTTTACCTAATGAAACAATTGATGATATGATGAAAACTATTAATGATGTTAATAAATTGCAGATCTTTGGGATCAAGATCCATATGCTTCATATCAGCAAAGATACTGTTTTAGCAAATATGTATCTTGAACATTCATGGGATATCATGAACTTGGATGAATATGTAGGCATCGTCATCAAACAGCTTGAGAATCTATCCCCAAATATTGTCATTGAAAGATTAACTGGTGATCCGATCAAAGATGACCTAATAGCTCCAAGATGGGTACTTAATAAAACCCAAGTATTAAACGAAATAGATAAAAAAATGGCTCTTCTTGATACATATCAAGGTAAAGCCATAAACAACTAGGACCATTGGTCCTTTTTTTATTTGATCAAGCCTTTGAGATTTGCAACAATGTAGGTTGGGCGAATATTCAAACGATAACAATCTTCCATATTATGGATCCCTGTAGTTACTAATACCGTTTGGATTTGCGCATTTACCCCCATCTGTATATCTGTTTCCAGATTGTCACCCACGATGATCACATCTTCTTTTGCTACATTGGCGTAGCGCAAAGCTTGTTCGATCATGACATGATGAGGTTTACCAATTTTTATCGCTTCTTGTTGGCTGGCATACTCAAACATCTTCACAACGCTGCCATTACCAATATTTTCCCCTTGCTCACTAGGCAATATCCTATCATCATTGGTGCCAACCAGCTTTGCCCCATGGACCAAAGATCTTAAGACTAAGCTATAATCTTGATAACTAGCATTGCGATCAAGACCCACAAAAATAAAATCTGGTTGTTTTGAATCAAATATAAAATTATTTTCGATCAATGCTTCATACATCCCCTTCTCACCGATAAAATTTACTCTTCTTTTTTGCGGATATGTAGCGGCAATATAATCACTAGCAGCCATTGCGCTAGTATAAAACATTTCTGGACGAATGCCTTCAAAACCCATCTTAAGCATATGATTGGCTGCTTGCGTTTGGGTCCTACAAGAATTATTAGTTAAGAAAATAAAGCCAATATCATTCTCTAATAAATGATCAATGAAAGCTTTCGCTCCCTTGATACGTTTGGTTCCCAGATACATCGTGCCATCTAAATCGATCATATAAAATTTATTTTTCATAAGCTACCTCATGTATTATATAGTATAATATAATAGTTTTAATTGCTAGGAGTATTATGAGCGTTTTAAAGAAAATTATTATTATCTTACTTATTCTTACGATTTTGATCATTAGCTTGGTGTATGATTCTTTATATGTTGCTCCAAGCCGTTTTCAAGTGCGCTATGAAACTCTAAGCGACATCAAGATTCCTGAACAGCTTAATGATCTTAATATCATATATTTTTCAGATTTACATTATGGTACCAATATGCATGGTGAACGTTTGCAAAAAGTTATTGACTTGATCAATAACTGTGCACCAGATATAGTATTATTTGGCGGCGATCTAATTAGTGATCAACAATACGATCAAAGCCAGATTGATGAATTAACTTCCTCCCTTTCGGCTATTGAAGCCCGGCTAGGAAAATTTGCTGTATTAGGCGAATATGATCATCAGCAGCTAGATCTAGTGAATCAAATACTGATGGCTAGTGATTTTGAAATCCTTTCTAATAAAGCATTAAAGATTCGAAACACTGGCTCACAAGCTATCACTTTGATTGGCATAGACTGCAGCATAGGTGGATACAATAATGAAGAAGCGGCTTTTGCTGATGTTGGTCCAAACAGCTATAACATCGTAATTGCTCATACCCCAGATACCGTATTGAACCTTCCAAGTGATCGTACTGATTATTTCATTGCGGGTCACACCCATGGCGGTCAAGTAAATTACTTATTAGGTACGACCTACGATGTTGAACAAGCCGATCTTGCTTTGAGCGGAAAGCATAATGTCAACGATAGCTATACCTTGGATATATCCAATGGTGTAGGCAGCGTCGGTTCCGATGCCCGTTTTCTTTCCTATCCAGAGATCGTGCTTTATCGTCTAGTACATCAAGAAGATCAATCTAATCAAGCAAATTAAAACCGGCCTGATAGGTCGGTTAAAATTTTTTTATCAGTTGTTTGATGATTTTTTGACGATCTTTTCCTGGCAAGCTATTTTGCAGCCTAGCAATCAAATCGTAAATAACTAATTTTTGATTTTCTGTAATGCTATCTTTTTTTTGCACGATCAAACCTAATTCCATCAATGCTTGGTG
>CASGCC010000029.1 GCA_949299585.1 uncultured Bacillota bacterium
ATCCGATCAGCTTTGACATAGTCAACGTAGATCACTTGATCGAAAGTATCCAAAATTTCTAATCCCCTCTTGATACCAGGAATCTCTGGTACGATCTGAGCAAGTGCTAAACGATAGTGCTTGCTCATTTTGTTATAGCGCTTTAGTTTTTTAGGAAGGCGACCGGTATTGTTGGTGCTTAAACGATCGATGACCATGACATCACGCAGATGTTCTTCATCGATCAAAGGCATATCTTTAAAATAGCTATAGATAAGATCGCTATAGCTATCCAGATCGATCTTATAATCCATCTTATCTTGCAAGTATTCACCAAAGCCTAGCAAGATGTCAAATACGCTTTGCTTGGTCGTATCGATGATATAACCTAAGGTATTTAAGAAGCGTCCGCTGTTGTTCATCCGCTCTAAGACATCTTCCAAACGATGGATCTTAGCCATCTCTTCTATGGTCAACCATGGGGTCTTGATGATCTCATATGGAGGTTCTTGATGATATTCATATTGATACTTATCTAGATCATCTGCCATAGGCGTACCATGCAAGATCTTCAAAAATCCTAATTGCAGCATATGGGCATTAAGATGGTAAGCCGTATCAAAGCTTTGGCGCAAGCTATCCATATCTTCAAAAGGCAAGCCAACGATCAGATCGATGTGGATATGCATGTTTTGCTTAGCTAACAAACGTTGGATATTTTGCTTCAGCCTTGTCGTATTCGTCTTGCGATTGATATACGCCAAGGTTTTTTCATTAAAGGATTGCATGCCGATCTCCAACTGGAACAAACCCTTTGGCGCACTTTGTAAAAGTTCGATCGTTTCATCATCCATGATATCGCCTGCTACCTCAAAATGAAAACAAACATCATCACTAAAGGTTTTGCCCGAGTTATCCATGATGAAGCGGATGATCTGCTTGCTGCGCTGACGATTAGCATTAAATGTACGATCCACAAATTTGATGGTCTTGGTACCGGAATTAGCCAAGCGGATGATATTATCAAAAGTAGTTTCTAGATCAAAAAAACGTACCTTGCCGCAGCGCCCTGACAAGCAAAAATCACAGCTAAATGGACAACCACGCGTGGTTTCGATATAAACGATCCGCTTATCAACGCTGTTGATAAATGCCTCGCTATAAGGATTTACCGGATCTTTTGTTGACACATAGCTTTCTTTAACGATCAGCTTGCCATCTTGTCGATAAGTAAGACCTTTGATATCATCAAGAGCTTGTTGATGATATAAGGCGTTAACCAAGGCGGCAAAGGTCTCTTCACCTTCACCGCTTAGGATAAAATCAACTTCCGGATGAGCAGCCATGATTTGTTCCTGATTATAGCTAACTTCCGGACCGCCTAGCACGATCAGCACCTTGCTATCCACCTTACGGATATTGTTGATCAGCTCATACATCTTAGTAATGTTCCAGATATAACAAGATAAGCCGATCAAGCGGGGCTTGATCGCCAAGATATCTTGCGCTAGCTTAGCCATGTCGACATGGATGGTCGTATCAAAAAGCGTCGTAGCCAGGTGTTTGTCCCCATATGCTTCAACTCCTGCTTCCAAACACCAAATAGCCAATGATTTGTGGACATATTTGGCATTTAAGCTAACCAAAGCGATGTTATACATCAGATCATCCAAGCAATCCCGCAAATGATCATAAAATTTTATTGCTACCTTTTTGACCCTAGCATCGCATTTACGCATGGCCATCTTACCAAAGGCTTCGATCATCGTTAGATCATTTTGACCATCACCTAAAGCATAGATTTCCGTTTCCTGATAGCTTTGGGCAATGATCCGCAAACCATTATCCTTGCTACTTTCTTTCGCAAAGATATCTAGATTATCATTATTGCTCAAAGCATTGACCGGGAAATGCTGCGTGATATACGCTTGGATCCGCGCTAATTTTTGCGGATCGCTGATCTTGACAAAGATCGCGTTGGTAGCATGTTTTGTCTTTAGCTCATCATAGCTCAGACAATCTTCATTATATTGCTTGGCTCTTTCATCATCTTGATAGTAGCCAAAATAATAGCCATCACTGATGCAATAGGTACAATCATTGGCTTGTAGATAACTTTCGATCGCGGCAAAAACCATAGGATCCATATGATAGCTTTTGATCTCATTGCCAGCTTTATCTAAGATGACGGTACCATTGCTGCATACCAAAAAATCTAACTGCAGATCCAGCTTGGCAATTTCCTTGACGATCATCTTATATGGACGACCGGTAACGATGCCAAATTTATTCTTCTTTTGAAATTTTTTGATCATCGCGATATCTTCATCGCTTACCTGATCATTGATCTTTAAGGTTCCATCATAATCTGAGCCAAATAACATCTTATCCTCCTAAAATATTCCTGGTATCCACCATGCTAGATACCAACCGCCAATCATCGAAACGACATTGGCACAAAACGCATAAACCAAGATCCGTTTTCGTGAAACGGCCATCTTGGTTTTTACCTTGTTATAGTATATCATTTCGATCGCACATACAAGCACTTCAAAGGGCACAAAGGCAAGCATGAAAAGCAATGATCCCCCATAGTAATTCACGATATTCAAGACGGCATTCAATAATATCTGGGTAATGATATTTATCTTGATGATATATGGCAAAGCTTCTTTTTTCCATAGACCAAAAGCCAAAGCAACCAGCATCTCGATCACGATCGTTAGCAAAACCCTACACCCCAAAGAAATCAATTCCCATTGATAATCATAAGCTTCATGCAAGATCAGCTTTTCTTCTTCTTGTTTTAAGACATAGGTGCTATCAAAGGCATAAGTTTGATAGCTATCGCTTATTTGATAGGTATCGCTTTGTGGATAATAAAGCAAGACCTTAAAATTTTTAGGTGGATAATAGGTCCAGCTGATCTTTGGTTCTTGACTTAGATCCCATACGATCTGCATGAAATGATAGCCATCCGCATCATCATAACCAGCAAAGGCTGCGAAGATATCCGGATCGATTTCTTGCGCTATATTTCTTTGCCCATAAAGATCATAAGCCTGATATGGGCCAGAAACAGCCTGTGCCGATAAGAGCGTCGCATAGCAACGCTCATCTTCAAGATCTTCTACAGATATCTCGATGATCGGCTTAGGTCCAACATCAGCCTTAACATTAGTTGGAAATATTGCCCAAACGAAAAGAATTAAAATTATTAGATATTTTTTCATGATCGACCAATTTCCTTTCATAAGCAGATAACAACATTTTGCATCTTTTTATAAGAAGATCATTGAACATATCCGCAAAACGTAAATGTTCGCCCTTATTATCTAGTTTACCATTTGACGGCCCTGGTAGCATAAAAGGTGGGAATACGATATTCATGCAGATTACCATAGCCATTGGTATCTTCAAAGATCGCTGTCAAACATAAGCCTGCATCTAGCTGTCCCCCGATCTGATCTTCGATCGGATGTGAAAATTGGATGCCCCAGTCATTTTTGATCGAATCTTCATAAACTTTAGGATCGCTTAGCGGATCAAACGGCAACTTATAACAGATCTTGGTTTGAGTATCATCAAAGACACAATTGATCTCATTATCCAAGCCGCAGACCAAGATTCCTCCTTTTTTCAAGACCCTTGCGCATTCCTTGAACAACGAGCGAACATCTCGGATATAGCAATTGGCAACCGGATGAATGATGATATCAAAGCACTCATCGTAAAATGGCAAAGGTTTGCTCATATCACCTTGAATGATCTCAATTTCATATCCTTCTCTTTTGGCCACCATGGCATCGCTTGCGCACTGTTCGCTAGAAATATCCAGCAAGGTACACTTTGCCCCCAATGCAGCCATGAGCGGCATCTGTTGACCGCCGCCACTAGCCAAACCTAAGACCTTTTTTCCTTTGACATCGCCTAACCATGCATGAGGTATCGGCTTGGTTGGGGTCAACAGCATCCTCCATTGACCATTTTGGGCAGCAAGATATTCTTCATGGGTAATTGGTTGGCCCCATTGCCAACCTTTTTTGCACCAGCCATCAACGATCTTGGCGTTTTCTTCTTGATATCCCATAAGATCCTCCTTTAATCAAAATAAAACAATTCTTCAAACTTCTTATCTAAGGCTATGCACAAGATCAAGGCTAATTTAGCGGTTGGATTAAATTGCCCCGTCTCGATCGAACTGATCGTATTGCGCGATACCCCAACTAACGCAGCTAAAGCGCTCTGCGACAAATTTTTCTCAGCACGCGCTTGTTTAAGCCGGTTCTTCAATATAAGCTCATTTTCTCTCATTTTATAACGCTCAAAGCATAACCAACAATAAAAATAAAGGAAATGATCACCCAGCATAAACCATAGATCAGATCGCTGCGCTGGTTATTGAAACGATAGCGATATAAACTATGCACCCCTGCCATGATACCAATGATGGCATAAAGGTCATACCACGATTCATCATTGGCGATCCTCAAAAGCATCAATAGGCAGCAGGTCAATCCCCCACCGATCATACCATAACGATATCCTTTTAGATCGATCTGCAGCATCCTTTCATCTGGCTCTTTTCGTGCTCTAGCTAAGATTTCTTCTTTGTTCATACTATCAGCTCCTTTTTGCCAAGTATACTTGGTAATAACAGTATATCATGCCAAGTTTTATTGTCAACATAAAAAAGCTTCTTACTTTGAAGAAGCTTTCTTAGGCTTATACGTCTTTGCATGATGTTCATAATTATTTTTCAATGGCTTGACCAAACAATGTTTGCCATAACCAATCAGATCCTCGCGATGGGCTTTTTTCAAAGCCTCAATGACCAACGCCTGATTTTTTGGATAGGTATACTGCATCAAGACTCGCTGATATAATTTTTCTTGCTTGGTCTTTGCAACATAGATTGGTTTTTTGGTATAAGGATCCATCTCCGTATAATACATACAAGTTGATAGGGTCATCGGTGTCGGATAAAAATCCTGGACCTGCTGAGGTATATGGTGGATGCTTTTAAGATATAACGCTAATTCAATGGCATCTTCTAATTCACAGCCTGGATGCGAGCTCATCAGATATGGTACCAAGAATTGGTTCTTGCCATATTCTTCATTTAAGCCGATATATTTATGCCTAAATTTCTCGTACAATTCATGATTGCACTTGCCCATATAGCGCAGTACCTTATTGCTGACATGTTCCGGCGCAACCTTTAATTGACCTGAAATGTGATGTTGGACCAATTCTCTAAAAAAAGTATCATCCGGATCATACATCAAATAGTCATAGCGGATACCGCTGCGAACAAAAACTTTCTTGACCCGAGGTATCTGCCTTACGGCTTTTAAGATTTCCAAATAGTCCTTATGAGATACCACCAGATTACCACACGGCTTAGGATCTAGACACTGTCGGGTCTTGCAGGTGCCATGTTCTAATTGGCGATAACAGCTAGGATGATAAAAGTTTGCCGTTGGTCCACCAACATCATGGATGTAACCTTTAAAATCTTTATGCTGGGTTATCTTGGTTGCTTCTTCAACGATGGATTCCTTGCTGCGTGAAGATATGCGCCGCCCTTGATGTGAAGCTAACGCACAAAAACTGCAAGCACCAAAACAGCCACGATTGCTGATGATCGAGAACTGCACTTCTTCGATAGCCGGAATATAGTGATATGTTGGATGGAAGGTCCTTTCATAAGGCAAGGAATAGGTTGCATCCATTTCTTCCTGCGTCAAAGGAAATGCAGGCGGATTGCAAACTACGTACCATCCCTGATACGGTTCAACCAAGATATCCGCATTGAGCGCATCAGTATTTTGATATTGTTTTAAGAAAGAATCACAATATTTGCCTTTATCCTTGCAGATATCCTCATAACTATCCAACATCACATGATCATACAGATAATCGATATTCTTGCACTTATAAGCACTGCCGCGAATATAAGTAACATCATGGATATTTAACCCGCTGTTCAAAGCATCTGCCATCTCCACGATACTGTTTTCCCCCATGCCATATAACAAAAGATCAGCTCCGCTATCGATCAAGATACTTTTCCTAACCTTATCATCCCAATAATCATAGTGGGCAAAGCGACGTAAACTAGCTTCGATCCCGCCGATGATGATCGGCATGTCATTGCCATAGATCTGCCGCAGTTTCTGACAATACACGATAGTAGCACGATCAGGTCTTTTGCCCATGACGCCATCATCCGTGTAATTATCCTTGTCACGTTTACGCTTGTTGACCGAATAATGATTAACCATTGAATCAATATTTCCTGCCGTTACCAAAAAGCCTAAGCGTGGCGTTCCTAAAGCCTGAAAGCTTTCTAGATCATGCCAATCCGGTTGGGAAATGATTCCTACTTTGTAACCTTTTGCTTCCAAGCAACGAGAAATGATAGCATGCCCAAAAGATGGGTGATCGACATACGCATCACCTACGATGTAAACAAAATCACATTGTTCCCATCCTCTAGCTTCCATATCTGCTTTGCAAATTGGCAAAAACATGATGTTACCTCCTATTCAAATTCATCAGTATAGGTAAAAACAAAATTATCACCATCTTCAATGCTGGTTTCACTAACGCCCATGCACATTCCAGCTTCTAAACAATCATCATTATTATCAGATTCATAGACCCAGAAATTGGTATCCGTACTAGCTACGTCCAATATAGATGTGATATATTTACCATATTCGCTATCTTCCATGACGACCTTTAATTCTTCCTTATTTTCTAAAGCATCAGCTAAGATCTCATATCTTGTTTCAATTGAACCATTAAATAATTCTATATCATTGATTTCATCAACGACCTTGATATTGATGGTCATGGTTTCATCGCTCATTTCAGGTTTTTTGCTAGAACATCCAGCTAACATTAACAAACATAATAAACTAATAATAATTTTTTTCATCTTGTGCTCCTTAATTTTTTTAAAACTTCATAACAAGGCTTAAATAACAACCAACAAGCAATAAAGCTAAGAACTCCTTGCAAAAATGATGTTTTCAAACCCATTACTAAGTATATCATCGTTAAATTTTTTGAAAATAACATAAATGGCAGTTGCAATAATTGCCCGGTCAAAAAAGAAAATATTCCGCATATAAGACATAGCAGCCAAGGAAATCTTAAGAACCACCTTCGCATCATTGATATCAACAAGCTATAAACAGGATAAATGAATAAATACATCATGTTCCAAAAGTTGACCCCATTAAAGATCAGCATGATGCTACCAAATACCACGCTAGCAAAAAAAGCTTGTTCACTACGAAAACTAACTGCAAATAGACAAATGGTAAATGTTATCAGTTCCAAATATAAAATGTTGGAAAAACTAACAAATACGACATATTCTAAGCTAGCTAACAAGGCAATCAGACAAAGATCATAAACCTTAAGCTTGTTCATAGAAAGGATGGGCTTTACAAAGCGTGGCTACAGCTGCCTTAACTTTTTCTTTATTAGCATCGCTGTCATCTTTTAAAACTTGAGCAATTAGCTTTCCAATCTGATGAAACTCCGCTTCTTTATATCCTTTGGTCGTCATAGCGGCGCTACCTAGTCTAAGTCCGCTGGTTATGAAAGGTTTTTCTTCATCAAAAGGAATAGCATTCTTATTTGCGGTGATATTTACGCTTTCTAAGATCTGCTGCGCCTGTTTACCAGTCTTGCCACAGCTATTTTTCACATCAACCAGCAGCAAATGATTATCACTGCCATCGCTTACTAATTTAAAGCCTTCTTCTTTTAGAGCTTTAGCCAAAGCTTGAACATTAGCTAAGATCTGCTGACAATAAGCTTTAAAGCTTGGATCTAATGCTTCGTGGAAACATGCGGCCTTAGCTGCAATGACATGCATCAAAGGTCCTCCTTGCGAACCTGGGAAAATTGCGCGATCGATATCTTTGGCATATTTTGCTTTGCACATGATGATACCCCCGCGCGGTCCACGCAAGGTCTTATGGGTCGTAGTCGTCACAAAATCTGCATAAGGGATAGGCGATGGATGCAATCCGGTTGCTACCAACCCAGCAATATGGGCCATATCAACCATCAGCATAGCGCCAACTTCATCAGCTATCGCTCTAAAACGAGCAAAATCAATGATTCGTGGATAAGCACTAGCTCCACACACGATCAATCTTGGGTGATATTTTTTGGCAAGCTGCAATACCTCATCATGATCGATCATGCCAGTTTCCTTATTGACGCCATAGCCATAAAATTGATAATTGATCCCTGAAAAATTCAAGGGATGACCATGGGTTAGATGACCGCCGCTGTTTAGATCCATGCCTAATACGACATCACCATGCTGCAACACAGCATTATATACGCCCATATTAGCTTGCGATCCGCTATGCGGCTGAACATTAGCGTGCTCGCAGCCAAATAGTTCTTTGCAGCGGCTTATAGCTAATTCTTCAACTTCATCAACATATTCACACCCTCCATAATAGCGCTTATGCGGATATCCTTCAGCATATTTATTGGTCAAGATGCTACCACATGCTTCAAGGATATCAGTTGAAACAAAGTTTTCTGAAGCGATTAATTCGATATTATTTTCTTGGCGAGACAATTCTTTTTTGATCAAAGCTTCTAGCTGTTTATCTTGCATGATGTTATCCTCCTATGATTTCATCGATCATTTGCTGTGTAATGATCCCTGGTCTTAATACCTTATACCCATTGACACAATCAACGATCGTACTAGCTTTTTCTCCGCCTGGTTCTCCTTCATAGACCATATCTACTTCAAGTCCTTCTTTTATTTCTTGGGCCGTTTGCATGACCGGCTGGCCACTTTTATTAGCGCTGGTCATAAAGATCGGAACCCCTAAACCTTTGATGATCTTTTTCAAGGTATCATCACATGCCATGCGTACGGCGATCGTTTCTTTGTCATCATTCATCCAAGATTCGATGATGCTTTTCTTGTTTAAGATCAAGGTGATAGGTCCAGGCATAAATTTATCTATCAGCTTACGATCTTCATCCTTTACCATAGCGATCTTTTCTAGTTGTTCCATATCAGCAACCATGATCGGAAACGATTTGTCTAATGGTCGATCTTTTACATTTCTTAAATGTTCACAAGCACTTTGATGGTCAAAACGCACACATACCCCATATACCGTATCGGTAGGATAGGCTACGACCCCATCATTTTTTAAACATTCGATATATTCTTCTATCATTATTTTTGCTCCATCCGTGGTACCGTAATCAGCGGTATCATTATTTCTTTTTCTTTTGATCCAGCATGATCGCCTTTATCTTGGCGTTTAAAAGGAAATAGGGAAACATCGGTACAACCGATCGCAATATAATCACCAATAAATTCTTCAAAGCGTTCATGCGCTTGACCAATGCCAAATATATTCATCCTTATTGCTTCTTCATGCGACAATAAGGCAAAGTCTTCATTAAAATGCCGTCTAAAAACTTGTTCAAAAGCTTCATGCTGACCATCCTTTACTGCAAAGCTGATACATCTAGCTTCTATGGAAGGTTTATGTTTCAAGCAAGCTAAGATATCCGGATAATCATCCAATATCTTAGCTTTGACATCAACCTGTCCATGATCAGCAATGATCAACAAGCCGCAATCTTTTGCTAGATTATCTGCCAGTTGTTGCAAACGACGATCGATATCGTGCATCATCTTGGCACATTCAGCAGAACTAGGTCCATGATCATGCATGCACGCATCTAATTGATCAAAATAACCATATATAAATGCAGGCTTAGCTTTGGCAACCTCTGTTATATTATGGACAAATTCATCAAGATCATCAGTACCATTTTTGCCCCAGCTTGGATATACTTCATCATAGGTAATATTCTTTGCAGCTAGTTCATCCATCAATGTCGTGATCTTTAATGTCTGATAACTAAGATCAGGATATTCTTTATGGTCATATAAGCCAACATTTCTAAACAATACGATGGTATCATCCATCTCTTTAAAATACTGGGACCACCCTAGCCATGCAGTTTCCTTAGGACTTTTCCCCGTCAAAAAAGCAGTTGTTGCAGCGGTAGTAGTTGGCGGAAAGACCGTAGGTATCTCCTTGGCCATATTTTTCACCAAAAAACTATCGCGATCTAGATGCTGTTTGATGATCCTAGATCCCATCCCATCGATCAATAAGACGATCAAGGTCTTGAAAGCATGCTGCTGCAGCCATTTGCAAACATTGGCATCTGGTTCATGATAAGTTGGCAGGCCATAAAACTGGCGGATGGCATTGCTGATCTGCAGCAAGCCCTCATCATATCTAACCAGCATCTTTTTCCTCCAGATATGCGATGACGTCTGTCGGATTGGTATCTGGTTTGACCTTTTCCATTACTTTTTCGACATAGCCATTTTCATCGATGATGAAAGTACTGCGTACGACCCCCATAAAGCTTTTACCATATAATTTCTTTTCTTTAACGATACCATATGCATCAGCTACCTTATTATTCGGATCGCTTAATAAGATAAACGGCAATTCATATTTTTGAGCAAAATTAACATGTGATCTAGCACTATCTTTAGAGATACCGATCAAAACGATATCATGTTGCAAAAAATAATCATAGCTAGCCTTAAAAGCGCAAGCTTGTTTGGTACAACCAGGGGTATTGTCTTTAGGATAAAAGTATAAGACCACTTTCTTTCCTAAAAAATCACTTAAGTGAATGATCTTGCCATCAGCATCGCTCAAAGCAAAATCATAAGCTTTTTCCTGTACTTTCATATATCTTTCCTCCTTTTACAAAGACCCATTTCTTAGCATCAGAAAGCTGTTCGCAAAAATGATAATCATCTTCGTGATAAGCTTTCAGCAATTGAGGGTCTGTGATCTTATTAACGATGCAATAACGTAACATCTTCCCTCGCTGGATCTTGCTATTGGTAGCTTTAGCTTTTAGATTGCTTTCTAAAAACTCGATCCTAAGATGATCGACATCAATGATCTGAGCATATTCTTGTGAACAAAGATCGACGATCGGCTCCTTTTGTTCAGCCAAAAAGGCATTGACGTTTTTGCGATGATATTCGATAACTTTCTTTCCTTCGATGTTATCATCATAATCCAAACGATAAATACCGATATTATCACTGGCTTTTAGATAACCGTACAAACCGCTTAAGATCCCGATATGATCATAAGCATAAGCTTTGGCAGCATCATCCAATGTATCCCATGTCAGTTGCCTGAACTGCAAGCCAGCAAAAGCTTTGATCGCTAGATTTTCTTCATGAAATTCTTGATAATACTTAACGCAATCTTTTGCTAATTTATCATTGATCTTTAAGACTTTCTTGATTTTTTCCTGGTCATAGGCATGCAATATTGCTAACAGCCTGCTGCTGGTAGCTTTAAATTGCGGCGTGCTTAAACCTTTTTCTTTGGTCTTACGCATCGTTTTGGTTGGTGAACAAAGTATCAGCATCTTCTTTTCCTCTTTAATATTTTACAATAAATGAATAGCTATGCTCAAGCAAATAACCGACTATAAAAATTATATCCTTAATGCTACAATTATTCTATGAAAGCAAGAACCATTATTTTTTTGGGTATATTAGCCTTACTATGTACAAATTTTCCCCGCCACCAAGATGTTCGCTTTACTTCCTATCATCCCCATGATGCTTATGGATCAGGACAATGTACCGCCAGCGGTTTATGCATCGATGATTTTACGACAAACGATGAAGGAATGTATCTATATGATAATAAGGTCGTCATTGCTAGTGCTAATAAAAAAGCTACAGATACCGCTGACATCTTCATCCTTCCAAAAAACTATCAAGATCATGATTATTATGAAGTCATAAATTTTACGATTGAAGATAAACATTATCAAGGTATCATCCTTGATCTATGTGGCGCTTGTTATTGGCCAGAAGAATATCAGCGTTACGACCTTTTCGTCAAAGATGCTGCCTCAGCCAAAGACCGTCTTGGAACAATTGATTCACCTTTATCTTTTAATTTTCTCTTTTTTCTTTTTGGCATCGTTGCATATTTAGGATCAACATATCTTTGGAAAGCCAAAAACTTGACTCTTAAGCGATTAATGCTAAGATTAAAATATGAGAAAAAATATCTTCGAAAACTATTCCAGCATCGCCACTAGCATCATTGCCATCATCTTAGGATGCTTATTTTTATTGCGCCATGAATCATTATATTTTTTGATCCGGATCGGTTTCATCTTGTTTGCCATTTTGCTTAACTTAAATTTTTTGTGCAAGATCGTTGCCAAAAAGCATATCGATCCGCCTGGCATCATCTTGCTGATAGCCAATCTCTTCCTATTGGTCAATACGATCTATCATTTCGAGCGAATCATCCAGCTGATCAACATGATAATGGGTATCTGGCTGTTATTTAAAGCTGCATTTCATCTCATCGATAGCTATCGCTGCAAGATCGATATGATCCATGGTAGTATTAATAACGCGATCAAAGGACTTATTGATCTTATTATAGGATTTTCTTTAGTTTTACAGCCTGATGGCAAAGCTTGGTTCGTTGCTTTGATCATTGGTATCTATCTCTTGCTTTTTGGCTTTTTCGATACCATCAGCAAACTAAGCATGTATCTTCCACCTTCTTTGCGGCAGATCTATAAAAAGCATACGAGCGTTTCTATGCCTGTTCTCATCGATGCAATGATTCCCCAAAATTTTTATTTTTCAGCAAAAAGGTTTTATGCTTCTAATAATCTGCAGTTTTCCAATGATCCAAGCAATGATCCCCCATTAGATCTTGAAGTATTGATATATCTAAAAGGTGATGGCCCCGAAGCTTTTGGTCACGTTGATATATCTTTTGATGGCTTAATATATTCTTACGGTTGTCATGATGCTCACCATCGTTACCTAGGAGGTACTTTTGGCGATGGTGTATTGATCATTGCTCATCGTGACCATTTCATCAAACAGGCCATGGATGACAACAAGATGATCATTAGCTACGGTTTCCATTTAACAGACACCGAAAAAAAGATCATTCAAAAACGCATCGATGAATTGTGTTTAAGAACGATACCTTGGTCATGTGATGCTAAACTAGCCATCGAAAATGATCGAGATGCTCAAAACATCAACGATTATCCTTCTAGGGTATATAAAGCAACCAATGCCAATATGTATAAATTTACCAAAGGACGCTTCAAAACTTATTTTGTCCTTAGTACTAATTGCGTCTTGCTTTCTGATTATCTGATCAGAACGCCAGAACTAAATCTAATAAATCTATCAGGTATCGTTACTCCTGGATCTTATCTTAAATTTTTAAACGAAGAGTATTTACATCATACCTCTTTGGTTTGGCGACGCCTGGTCTATAAGAAAAATATGGACTAAAGTTAAAACATGGTTTATAATTTTGCTGGGAATGAAGTTCTCCCTTGGTTATCAAACCAAAACCGCTTAAACAGCTGATGACTTCTGCATGATTTTTTATCGTGTGGATCATCGGCTTTTTTATTTATTAGGAGCTAACTATATAAAATACAAGTATTTTTTATGAAAAAGTTTGAAAATGTAAATACTTAAAATTTTTAGTTAGTTGTATAATTGATCTTTGAAAA
>CASGCC010000030.1 GCA_949299585.1 uncultured Bacillota bacterium
TGTTTCAACTGCAGCTTCGGTAGTTTCAGGAGCAGCAGTTTCTTCAGTTGCTTCAGTAGTTTCAGGAGCTGTTGTTTCTTCAGCAGCTTCAGTAGTAGCAGGAGCTGTAGTTTCAACAGTAGCTTCAGTAGTAGCAGGAGCTGAAGTTTCAGTAGTTGTAGTTTCAGTATTAGATGCACAACCAACTAATACCATTGCGCTTAAGCATAAAGCTAATAATTTCTTCATTTTAATTTCCTCCGTTTTTTTTATATAAATGAAACATAGTTATCATTTATATTTCACTATTTTATCACAAAATCAACACAATTCAAGTATTTCTTGCATAAAAAAACAGTAAGCATATAATTATAGTTAATAAGTGGAGAAAATATGATTAGATTTGAATGTGATTATAATCAAGGATGTCATCCTTTGATCTTGGAGAGAATGCAAAAAACTAATTTTGAGCAAACAGTTGGCTATGGAGAAGATGAATACTGTGAAAATGCCAGAGCTTTGATCAAAACAGCGTGCGGAATGAATGATATTGATGTTCACTTTTTGGTTGGGGGAACGCAAGCTAATGTTACGGTCATTTCTAGCGTATTGAAAGGATACCAAGGGGTCATCAGCCCAGATACCGGACATATCAATGTCCATGAAACTGGTGCAGTAGAAGCAACGGGTCATAAGGTATTAGCTTTGCCTAATATCGATGGAAAGATCACAGCTATGCAGGTACAGGAATATATTACTGCCCATTATGAAGATGAAAATGCTTGCCATACGGTTCAACCAGCAATGGTATATATATCTTTTCCAACCGAAAGCGGTACATTATATAGCAAAGCGGAATTAGAAGCATTATATGAAGTTTGTAAAGCTAATGATGTCTGTTTGTTTATTGATGGAGCACGCTTAGGCTATGGGCTGGCAGCCTTTAATAATGATCTGTCATTAAGAGATATCTGTAAGAACAGCGATATTTTCTATATTGGTGGAACAAAGGTCGGAGCTTTGTTTGGAGAGGCAGTTGTTATTACCAATGATCGTTATAAGAAAGATTTTCGTTATAATATCAAAAGACATGGTGGAATGTTGGCAAAGGGACGGCTGTTAGGTATCCAATTTGAAACTTTGTTTACCGATGACCTTTATTTTAGGATCAGCAAAAATGCTATCGATAAAGCTATGAAGCTGAAAGATGCATTTAAGCTGCTTGGTTATGAGCTGCTTAATGATTCTTATACCAATCAGCAATTTGTATTCTTGAGCGATGAACAATGTGGCAAGCTCAAAGAAAAATATGTTTTCTCGTATTGGGGAGAATTCAGTGGCAAAAAAGCATATCGTTTCTGTACGAGTTGGGCTACTACCGATGAACAACTGGATGCTTTGATCATTGATCTAAAAAATTATCAATAATTATGTTAGGATAGAACTTGTTTTACAAGTTCTATTTTTAGGGGGATTCTATGAAGGGGTTAGGTCTTAGAACGTTTAAAACAGCTATTAGTGTTTTCTTGGCAATGTTTTTAGGAGAAGCACTTGACTTTGCTTATCCATTTCATGCAGCAATCGCTGCAATGTTTGCGATGGATAAAACGATATTTGGCTCATTGAAGCTTGGAAGAAATCGGATCGTTGGCTCTATTATCGGCGCTAGCATTGGAATCTTATGTTGTTATATCGATCGAGGCAATCCTTTGCTTTGTGCTTTGGCAATTGCACTGCAGATCATGATATGCAATGCATTAAAGCTAAAAGGAGCTATCATCATTAGTGGGATAATGATGTTGATCATCATGGGGAATCCAGGCAATGAACCATTATACTATGGAGCTTATCGTACCATAGATACGATCATTGGAGTAGTGATCGCTCTTTTTGTAAATATTACCATTTGCCCTTATAATTCTTTAAAACGATTGGATGACATGGTGATTCAAATATGGGAGCAGACAGATCGGTTAGTCTTATCATTGCGAGAAGGGAAAATGATTCACATGGAGGAAATAAATGCTGAGTTTGAAAAGATAGGTACCGAGCTTACCGATATCAAACAAAATTTCCTATTCGGACGACAAAAGCTTTATGTTGAGCAATTGCAAAAGCATTATCAAATATGCAGCAAGCTATTGCTTGAGGCTAATATTTGCCTAACGATCGATAAAGAAAAGAATCGTGAAATTTATGATTATCATCTTTGTAAAGCGCTACAGATATTCGATGCCTATATAGATGATATTCAAGAAAATCAAAAAAATCCCGAATTGCAAGCAGAAACTGGAAATAAGAGAAAATAGGAACTAATTTTTATAGAAAATCGTATTTTCAGTTACACTAAGTTTAGCTAATTCAAAAATCGTATTTTCAGTTACACTAAGTTTAGCTAATTCATCTAGAAATAATTTTTCAGCAGGAAGATATCTAAGTATCTTCCTTTTCTTTTGATTGATTCTGTTATTTATATCAACAGTTGTCTTTTTATCTATTGTGTTGATGTCAGTGCCTTTCTTTATAAAGTATCTGATAAGTCCATTACAGTTTTCGTTTGAGGCTCTGTCATAAGAATGATAGGGCCTGGCAAAATAAATCTTGGTTCTCTTTTCTTTTGTATTAGGCTTTACTTCTATATCTTTCCATCTAGAAAATTCATTACCGTTATCAAAAGTAATGGATTTGAAAATAACTTTAAAGCTGTCACCATAAAACTTGTGAAGTTTGTTGATTTGCATATATACTTTTTTAGAAGATTTGGAAGAAATAGGAATCATATAGTAAAATCGAGTTTTTCTTTCCAATAAAGTAAGATAAGCACCATTTTGACCATCTCTAGGCCCTGTAACTAGATCCCCTTCCCAATGACCAAACTCTTCTCTGGAAGCGATAGATTCGGGTCTTTCAGTTATAGAAGTTCCTTTTTGTCTTTTAGGAATATAGGTCTTCCAGTTTTTCTTTGTTTTTCTTCTGACCATACGAGGAAGATCAATAGGTTTAATAGAGGTTTTGCCCTGATGAACATAGTTATAAAAGGTTTTAGTGGAAACAGTTTCCATTCCATCTATTTTATCTTTTTGATGAATGATCAGGTAATTGATAGTTTCATCAATTGAAGAAAGCTTGTTGGATTGGATTTCGTGTTCAACAAGAGAAATAAAATCAGTAGCTTTTTCAAATTTGGAATTGTTAGGAATCTTATGATTCTTGGATCTTTTTTGAAAAGCAGCCAAGGCAGACAGTTCAAAGTGTTCATTGAGATGAGTATCTCTAATAGAGATCGAAGCATCTTTGATGATAGAATAGATATTAGAAACCGAAGTACCAACATCCAAAGCGAGATTTTTAATAAATTGAGTCTTGCCAATGTTCCGCTTACCAGAATGAGAAGCATTGAACATGATCAAGGAATTGATGATATACTCATAATGAGAGAAATCAAGATGTTTATTTTTTTGTTTATGTGATATATTAATAATGTTCATAGAGATCTCCTTATAAAGTGTGGTAACAATATAATACGATTTCTATGGACAATTTTCATATAGAAAATAAACATGAGGGGGTATGTCACCTGCGCGAATTGATAACAAGGGGCATGCCCCTTGTTATCAATTCCTTAATTCCAGTTTCATTTTACAATACAGGTCAATTCCTTAATTCCAGTTTCATTTTACAATACAGGAAATCAAAAAAATTAATTTTTTTTATAAAAAGTGTTGCATTACAAAAAAACACATGGTATTATATATAAGCGCTCAAGGATAAGACGTATCACTTGAGGTAAGGGCAAAGCTGGTTACTGAAGAAGTACTCAAGAGGCTGAAGAGGTGCCCCTGCTAAGGGTATAGGTCGAGTAAATCGGCGCGAGGGTTCAAATCCCTCCTTCTTCGCCAGAATAATGGTCCGGTGGTGTAGGGGTTAACATGCCTCCCTGTCACGGAGGAGATCGCGAGTTCAAATCTCGTCCGGACCGCCATTTTGCGGATGTAGTTCAATGGTAGAACGCGACCTTGCCAAGGTCGACACGGCGGTTCAATTCCGCTCATCCGCTCCAATCGAAAGTTAAAAGGACTTTGCAAAAAGTCCTTTTTTTGTTATGTGAATATTTTGGATGATTTAGTTTGTTGTGGAAAATACATTTATAGCTTATAATGTTACCGTATTAAAGGATTTTTAGATTTACGTTAGGAAGTGATCATTATAAAACAGGGGTTAGTGCTATGCGGAGGTGGAACCAAAGGAAGCTATCAAGCTGGAGCAATTAAAGCTTTAACAGAACTAAATATTAAATTTGATATTATTACGGGGACTTCCATTGGAGCTTTAAATGGTTGTTTGGTTGCACAGCATGATGAAGAACGTTTGTTTGAACTGTGGGATAAGATCGAGATGAAAGATATCTTAGCCAAGGAAATCCCTGAGCAGTATGATATCGAAACGATATTTCATAATAAACAAAAAATCGAGACATTTTTACGCTCGTATGTTAAGGAAAAAGGAGCTGATATCACTCCTTTTAAACAATTGATCAATGAATATTTTAACGTTGATAAACTAATGGCATCTTCGATCATTTTTGGTTGTATGAGTGCAACTTATCCTAGCTTACGTCCGGTATTCATCAACAAAGAAATGATGAAAGAAAATGGTGAAGAATACTTGCTAGCTAGTGCCAGCTGTTTTCCGATATTTCCTATTCAAAGATTTGATGGTAAAGCTTATATCGATGGTGGATATGTAGATAATTTGCCGATAGATTATGCCATCGAACTTGGAGCAACGCATATCGTAGCTATTGATCTAAGCAATGAGCCTAATCATTTTCAATATATTGAAGCTGAAAATGTTCGATATATTTTTCCTAAGTTAGATCTTGGACCGATGATCTGCTTTGATAAAGCTATTTTGCAACGAAATAAGCGTCTAGGATATCTGGATGTATATAAAGCATACGGCTATTTTGATGGTCATAAGTATACTTTTGAACCCTTTGCAGATGAATTATTTGCTAATAAAGTATATAATAAGATTCAAAAGATCGATATCAAGATCATTCGTGACAGCTTGCGTAGCACCAAGTCTTCAATTTTTGAAACTATGCGGGAAATGTTGCATAAAAGAGTCCTTAGTTATGAGGATGTTATCTATGGCTTGATGGATAATTTGATGGATATTGCTGAGCTTGATGTTGAACAGATATACGCTTTTCCATTAACGGCAAGAACAATCGTGGAATCATATGCCGCAGCATATGAAGATGATTATGAATTGATCCCTAAAAAGGTAACAGATGTCATTAGCTATATCAAAGATCTTGATAAACATTCAATGATCGAAAAATTAATCAATTTAGAATTACATGAACATAAACGAGCTATCAATACAAATATATTATTGACATTGTTGCCTTTTGAAGTGGCACTAGCTAATTTTGTGATATTATTAAAGGAGAGATTTTATGATTAGAGTTGGAAAGTTTGAAAAAGTTAGTTTTGAGCAGTTTGCTAAGGATTATAAAGATTGCTTCAGTAACACAAGCGACGAAGAAATTAAACGTATTTATGATGATATAAAATTGCCACGAAGAGCAACTAAGGGAAGCGCTGGATATGATATCTATAGTCCTATTGATTTTAGCTTACAACCTGGTGAACAAATTAAGTTTCCAACTGGGATCAGAGCAAAGATGAATGAAGATTGGGTGTTATGTATTTTTCCGCGAAGCTCATGGGGATTTAAATTTCGTTTGCAAATGAATAATACCGTAGGCATTATCGACAGCGATTATTATTATTCAGATAATGAAGGACATATCTTTCATCGCTTGACCAATGATAGCAAAGAAGGTAAAACGTTTAAGATCGAAAAAGGTGTGGCAATTACGCAAGGGATTTTCATGCCATATGGAATAACGGAAGATGATGATGTACAGGAAGTTCGCAATGGCGGATTAGGAAGCACGACCAAGAAATAAGAGGCTAGATAAAATGATAGATTATTTTGAAAAATATAGAGATAAAATTGAAGAATATCGCCGTCAAGGACATATCGTTCCTAGCCCTGATCTGGTAAAAAATTCTGAGCAAATTGCGAAGATCAAAGAAAGTGCTGAAATCAATACCGCGGTATTGGATCATGTAGCTAAGCATATCAAAGCAGGCATGAGCACGCAGGAGATCGACGATCTGGTCAGCACCTTTACTAAACAGCAAGGAGCGATATGTGCTCCTTTACATTATGAAGGTTATCCAAAAAGCGTTTGTACATCCATCAATGATGAAGTTTGTCATGGCATTCCCAGCCGGAGAATCAAACTAAAGGATGGTGATATCATCAATGTGGATGTATCAACGATCAAAGATGGTTTCTTTAGCGATGCCTCAAGAATGTTTGAAATCGGCAATGTTAGCAAAGAGCGTCATGAATTGGTTGAAATTACCAAAGAATGTCTGCGCCGTGGGATCGAAGCTGCAAAACCATGGGGATTCGTTGGCGATATTGGAGATGCTATTGCATCCTATGCCCATAGTAAAGGCTGCAGCGTAGTAAGAGAACTTGGAGGACATGGAGTTGGCTTAGAATTTCATGAAGATCCGTTCATTTCTCATATCGGTAAAAAAGGAACGGGAATGTTGTTGGTTCCCGGAATGATATTTACGATCGAACCTATGATCAATGCAGGCAGGGCTAATGTTGTTTTAGATAATTTAAATGGTTGGACCATATATACTGCAGATGGCAAAGATAGTGCTCAAGTAGAACATATGATCCTTATAACTGAAGATGGAAATGAAATCTTAACACGATAGGAGAATCATGATGGAATTTCAAGAATTGCTGAATAAAAGAAGAAGCATTAGAAAGTTTGCTGATAGACCAGTAGAAAGTGCCAAATTACTAAAAGTATTGGATAGTGCTGCTTATGCAGCTAGTGCCATGAATCAGCAATCATGGTTTTTTGTCTTGATCGATAATAAAAGCATTATCGATGATCTAGCGCATTTGATCGGAAATGGCTCATCTGATCCTTTTTATGGTGCTAATAATGTTATATTATTATTTTGCAAAGATGATAATATTGCTCCAGTGATCGATACGACCTTGGCTGCAAGCAATATGATGTATCAAGCATGCGATCTAGGCTTGGGAACTTGTTGGATCCATCGAGTAAAAGATATCTTTAATGATCCAAGGTATCATTTATTAAAAGAAAAGATGGCAGTCGAATCGGGATATAGCTGTATCGGTTCATTGGCAATTGGTTATTATGATCAAGAAACACCGCAGATGTCGGAAAGAAGAAGGGATTATTTTTCAATAATTAAATAGGTGGAAGCATGAACGATTATTTGTATGTAGTAGGACATAAGAATCCTGATAGTGATTCAATATGTTCAGCTTTGGCATATGCCAATTTAAAAAGAGAGTGTGGAGAACCGGCACTAGCATGTCGCTTAGGCCCGCTTAATGAAGAAAGTAAATTTATCTTGAAACGTTTTGGCTTGGAAAATCCGTTATTGCTTAAAGATGCAAGGAGCCAGCTGCGAGATATTGAAATGGATGAGCCAAACCTGATCGATATTGATGCAACGATGAATGAAGCTTGGAATAAGATGTTAAGTGCTGCTAATCGTAGCTTATTTGTGCTAGATAAGCAAAAAAAATTAGCAGGAATAATTTCTACCACAAATCTTTCACTGGTAAGATTATTGTCCAATGAAGAGTTATATGCTTTGATGAAGACAGCTTCATTAGCAGATATCACCAAAACGGTTGATGGTAATATTGAAGTTGAACCTACAAAATTTAAGACCAATGGTAAGGTCTATATAGTTACCTTAAACCAAAATGAAGATTTTCTAGATGATTTTAAAGATAGCATCTGTATCTTGTCAGATGGCTTACAAAAACAAAAGCTTTTAATTGAAAAAGGAGCTAAATGTTTAGTGATTACTTGTAATCGTCCGGTAAGCCAAAGCGTTCGTCATCTTGCTTCGATCGAAGGATGTGCGATAATAACGACCAAGCTTGATACGATGAATGTCGCAAAGGTCATAAATGAGTCTTTTGGGATTGATAAGATAATGACCAAGGATGTAATATGTTTTCATGATAATGAATTCGTTGAGGATGTTGCTCAAAAAATGGCTAAAAGCCGGGTGCGCAGTTATCCGGTGCTAGATTATGAAGGTAATGTTTTTGGCGCAATTTCGCGCTATCATCTGCAAAATTATCATAAGAAAAGATTTATCCTAGTTGATCATAGTGCAAAAAATCAGGCTATCAATAATATTGATAAAGCTGTAATTGAGGAAATAATAGATCATCATCATATTGGAAATATCGAAACCGATCACCCAATATTCTATCGAAATCAAAAATGTGGATGTACGGCAACGATCGTATCGATGCTTTATCAAGAAAATGGCTTGCTTCCTGATTGCCAGATGAGCGGCATTCTTTTAAGCGCGATCATCAGTGATACCCTGAATTTTAAAAGTGCTACGACAACCGCGTTGGATAAAAATACAGCCGCATGGTTAGCACAAAGGGCGGGAATCGAAAATATCGAGGAATATGCTAAAGAAATGTTAGGAGCAAGCGTATCTTTGAAAGATGCTAGTGCTCATGAGATCCTTAACCGCGACCTTAAATTATATGATATCGGGGAATATCGTCTGGCTATTGGCCAAACAAATTATAATCGTCTAGAACAAGTTCAGGCACTATTGCCAGAATTTAGAAAAACGATCGAAAAAGAACAAATAGAACAAAAATGTGATTTGATGGTCATGATGTTTACCCATGTTTTAGCTGAAGGAACGTTGTTTGTCTTCTATGGACCGCTATCATATGTGATGGCAGATGTGATCGAGACAAAATTTGATGATCATTCGGGATATGATAAAGATATAATTTCGCGTAAGCAACAATTGATGCCAAAATTATCCCGTATCCTAAAAAGCATGTAAAGGAAGAATAAGATGAAAAGAGTAATTACATATGGAACATATGATCTGCTGCATTATGGGCATATCAATTTGCTACGCCGAGCCAAAGAACTTGGCGATTATCTTATCGTAGCTACTTCGACCGATGAGTTTAATTTAAATCAGAAGAATAAAGTTTGTTATTTTAAATATGCTCAGCGCAAGCAATTATTAGAAGCCATTCGTTATGTTGATCTGGTAATTCCCGAAGAAAGCTGGGAGCAGAAGATCCAAGATATCAAAGAATATCATGTTGATGTTTTTGTCATGGGAGATGACTGGAAAGGAAAATTTGATTATCTACGCGAATATGGCGTAGAGGTCGTTTACTTGCCAAGGACCCCGGAAATATCGACCACTCAGATCAAACAAGATCTTGAAAAATAAGAATATTTGATATAGTTTGATCTATGGTTTAGCAAAACGCTCAATAATACAAAAATGGATATATAAAAGCTCTTGCTATTTATCTTAGCTTAAAAATTGCTATGATAGATAGTGGGAGCTTTTTTGATGATTAAGAAAATCATGATGTATCAACTATCATGTCTTAAATTAAAAATTATTAACTGATTTATTAGATTTAGATAATAAGAATAAAAAGAGCATGATCGCCAATAGGTAATCATGCTTGATTTGTTATTTATCATTGATATTTTTGCCATCAAAAGTGGTAGTCTGAAAAGATGGATCTAATGGATGTAAAATGATCTTTTCAGCTTTAACGATTGCTTTATCATATAGTTCGAAGAAAGAATGATCATTGATTTGATCTGGCTCAAAAATATTATACCATTCATGTTTTTGAAGATTTAATACATCTTCTGCAACTTCGTTATTGAGCATCAAGCTAGATGCAAAATGATCGATCTTGATTAAATTTTCGATATGAGAAAAAGTTTTAAATTTCCAATGATTTGGTTTTAAGATCTTTAAATAACGGGGACAATCTCGAATCGTCTGCTGGATCTTATTGAAAGAAAGCTTGATGTCAAAAACATCGCTAAATAATTGCTGATAAAGACTTGCAAGCTTGACATTATCACATTTGGTAATGGTTACAGCTTTGTAGACATCATAAGATGATATTGGACGCTCTTTATAATGAAGGACTTTGCTATCGATAATAGCTTCGATCCTAAAATGTTTGATATTTTCACTTTCTAGGTTATTTATCCCATAACGTGCCATATAATAAATCAAAGGATGAGCTAAAGAATCTAAAGCATAATGGCAGATATATCCGTAAGTATAGCTCAATAGATCTAGATCATTTTTACTGTGTTCATAAAGATAGCTTATTACTTCGTGGATCTTTTCATTGTGCAAAAGGCTTCCGTAAATATTTAATGATGATTTGCTCATTCCACCTTTGCTGAAAAAAAATAAATCTGGTCCTTGGGAACCTAGATAATACATATGAAGATTAATTATCTGATCAACGATATCATTTGGCAGATTAAGATAAACATCTTTGGCAAATTCATAATGTGTGGTTGCTGCTGGCATATTTTCACCTCTGCTTTTAATTATACAACATCTATGTTAAAAATTGTAAAAACTCGTTTTATCTACTTTTTTTTATTCTTGATAGTGGTAAAATAAATACGAGTTAGGGGAAAGATATATGAAAAATCTTACAAAAATAGAAAAAAACTGGATATTATATGATGTAGCAAATTCTGCTTTCGTTTTGATGGTATCAACGATCATACCTATCTTTTTTAAGGGAATATGTTCGGCTTCTGGGATCAGCGATTCAGATTCTACGGCATTTTGGGGATATGCGCTTTCGATCTCAACTTTGATCGTTGCCTTTTTAGGACCTACGCTTGGACGCTTAGCAGATGAAAAAGATAAAAAGAAAAAATATTTTTTGTTTTTTCTGCTTCTTGGCTGTTTAGGGTGTGCAGGTTTGGGCTATTCTTTTGATTGGATTAGTTTTATCGTGATCTTTATCATTGCTAGGGTTGGTTATCAGGCAGCTAATGTTTTTTATGATTCAATGTTGACGGATGTGACAGATGATGAAAGAAGCCATATCGTTTCATCTTATGGTTATGCTTTAGGATATATCGGAAGCTGTATTCCATTCGTAGTTGCCATGGCCATAGTTTTATTAGGAAGCAATTTTGGTTTGTCTAGTCAGACATCGATCATGATCGGTTTGCTAATTACGGCATCATGGTGGTTCTTGCTTAGTGTACCATTGCTTAAAAATTATCGGCAGGTCCATTATAATCATGAAGTCGAAAAACAAAGCTTTATCGAAGTTTTCAAGGGATTACGTCTTACCTTAAAGAAAGTTAAGAATAATAAAGCCATATTCTATTTTTTGATAGCATATTTCTTTTATATCGATGGTGTTTATACGGTAATAGAAATGGCAACATCTTATGGATATGATGTTGGTATCAATCAAACTCAATTGTTGTTAGCTTTGTTGCTAACGCAGATAATTGCTTTTCCATTTGCTATTATCTTTGGCAAGCTTTCAGAAAAGATAAAAGCTCGTAAATTGATCAATATTTCCATTGTTGGTTATATTTTCATCGTATGTTTTGCATTGCAATTGGATAAAGCATGGGAATTTTGGTTTTTAGCTGTTTGCGTAGCAATGTTCCAGGGAGGAATTCAAGCGTTATCAAGAAGTTATTTTTCACGGTTGGTACCAAAAGATAATTCCAATGAATATTTTGGCTTATTTGATATCTTTGGTAAAGGAGCTTCATTTACAGGTACCTTATTGGTAGGAGTTATTACCCAATTGACCAATAGCAGTACGATGGGCGTTGCAGGGTTATTAATTTTGCTTATCGTGGGTCTGGTCGTAATGCGCAAAGTACCGGATAATGAAGCAGATAGATAAATGACATATAGATACATTTAAGATATCCTAGAATTTTTACTAAAATAAAGGCAGAAAATGCTTCTTGATCATTGTGAAGACTTTTCTGCCTTTTATCATTATAGATGGTATAATAAAAACAAGGAGAAAATAAGATGAAATACTTGATGGTTGAAGATATGAAGATATCACAGATTGCTTTAGGATGCATGCGCATTTCTAAGCTTGATGAAAAAGAAACAGATGAATTGATCAGATCTGCTTTGGAATTAGGCATTAATTTTTTTGATCATGCTGATATTTATGGTCAAGGGAAAAGTGAAGAATTATTTGGCAAAGTTTTAGCGAATGATCCTAGCTTGCGAGAAAAGATATACATTCAAACCAAATGTGGAATATGTAAAGGTTATTATGATCTTTCAGCTGATCATATTATCGATAGCGTTAATAATAGCTTAGAACGTTTACATACTTCATATATCGATGTACTGCTTCTTCATCGTCCTGATGCTTTGATGGAACCTGAGGTCATTGCGCAAGCATTTGATAAGCTGAAAGAACAAGGAAAGGTTAAATATTTTGGTGTTTCTAATATGACACCATATCAGTTAATCTTGCTACAAAAATATTGTCATCAGCCATTAAAGATTAATCAGCTGCAATTTAATGTCGTAAATGCGGGAATGGTAGATAGTGGTATCAATGCTAACATGGATAATGCTGCTTCGATCGATCATGATGGTGGAATATTGGATTATTGTCGTTTAAATGATATTTTGATACAACCTTGGTCGATATTGCAGGCGTCATGGAGCAAAGGAACTTATCTTGATCATCCTGATTATGAAAAATTAAATGAGAAATTAGCAGAATTAGCTGATAAGTATCATGTTAGCAAAAGCGCAGTTGCTTTGGCTTGGATATTACGTCATCCTGCTAATATGCAGCCAATCGTTGGCACTACTTCTATTAAACATTTAAAGGAATTGGTTCAAGCAAGCGATATATGGCTAAGCAGGCAGGAATGGTATCAATTATATTTGGCAAATGATCGTATGTTGCCATAAAAAAAGATCCTTCATTATGCATATTTTTGTAGTGAAGGATCTTTTTATTTACATCAAAGCTTTCATTTTAGCGGCTAAACCATGTACTTTGGTTAATGACAACGAGCAAATTGCTACGCGAATGCCTTTATTTACGCAAACAGTATAGATATGATTGTTCATCAACTTTTGATGGTACTTGTCTCTTGTGTTATTATCAGGTGTCTTTATCGTGATAAAGAAGCCTTCTTTATATGGATATATTGGTAGGTCACATGCTTTGGCTTCTTCTATAAAGATATGTGAACGTTGTTTTAATAAATCGATGTATTTTTGTTTTTCCGTTTGGAACGCTTCCTTATTTTGCGTTGTTAACCAGCTGAAGTTTTCCATTGCGGCATTTGGAATGTTGCTCCAAATAGCACGCGCACTTTTTTCAAACACAATTTCAGTATTACGAACTTCTTGAGGATCTTTGGCTAATATGATGCATGCTCCGCAGCGTAAACCATAAGATGTCAAAGTTTTTGAGCAGCTAAAAGCGATGCTTATTAAAACATTTTCTTTGATATCATCAAATTTTTGCATATAGCTGCGGCTATTTTCTAGATCATATGAATAATCGATATAAGCAATATCGTTAAGGATGACAAAAGGGACCTTCTTAGCGCATTCGTTGGCAAATTGAATTATCTGGGCCCACTGTTCATTGCTTAAGCTTAAACCTGTCGGATTATGACATGGATCGTTGATGACGACCAAGATCTTATCTTGGTTAGCCATAGTTTTTAATATGGTTTCTTTAAACGAGGCGATATTAAAGTTATTTTGATCATCGAACATTTCATATTGAGCACAGTTTAATTCAAATTGCGATGCCATTAATTTATAGCTGCCCCAAGCAATATCAGGGATGATCAAGGTTTGTCCTTTATCAAGGATATTGCTTATGGTCATGCTGACGGCACCGGTTCCGCCGATAGTTGCTATGGTCGAATGGGCAAGGGCTTTTATTTGGTTGCGAGTTACCCATTGATAAACATCTTCACGATAATTTGGGTTTCCGGTAAAACTAGTAGCATATTTTGCTTTGGTTCGTTTATCGATATCATCATAATGTGTAAATACATTATCAAAAGCTACTAGTTTTCCTTCTTCATCATATAATGATCCGATGGTTGCATCGATTACTTTTTCTTCACCATTTTGTTCTTTATCTTTTTTTGCTAGTTCTACGATACTGAAAACAGTATCAACGATAGGTACTAGATCAGCGGTTTTGCGGGTAAAAGTCATATTGATCACTCCTTTTTCTTAATATTTTACTCCTAAAATAGCAGGGAGCCAAGCCTTACTTCAGTTGCATGGTTTTTTAAGGCTATAGGATAATCATGAGACATGCCCATGGATAAGGTCGTAAGATCATACGCTTGTGCATATTGCAAATAAATCTCATAGGCTTGAGCAAAAATGTCATTGATGGCATATGGGTCATCACAATGCGGTCCGATGCACATAAAGCCATTGATCTTTATATGAGAAAATTTTTTAGCATTTTCCATGAAAAAGGGTATCTGATCTTTTTTCAAGCCAGACTTGGTAATTTCTTCAGCTAGGTTTAACTGTACAAGGCAATTGGTGATCTTTTGGATTTTGCTTGATTGCGCATCGATCGTGCTTAATAATTCTAAAGAGTCGACCGAATCGATGCTATATACGTATGGTAGGATATGTTTTACTTTATTTGTTTGTAGATGACCGATAAAATGCCAACAGATATCTTGAGGCAGATGTATCTTTGTTAATAATTCTTGAGCACGATTTTCACCAAAATGCCGATGCCCTAAATTATAATATTGCATGATTTGTTGATCGGTGCGTGTTTTGGAGACGATAACCAAACGGGCACCGTTAAGTTCTGCTAATAGCTTGTTGTAATTGATCATAGTTTATCACCAAGAATATTATACCATGTTATAATATTAATAAGAAATGAAGGTAAGATAGATGATTATCGATTTACATGTCCACAGCAAATATAGTTTTGATTCTACAAGTGAGATAGAAGATATCTTACAAATGGCTGCCAAAAAAAATATTGCATATTTGGCGATCTGTGATCATAATACCGTTGCTGGGAGCTTGTTAGCTCAACAGCAAGAAAAAATAAAGATCATTCCCGGAATCGAAATAGATTGTTTTTTTGAAGATAAGATCGTTCATATTTTAGGATTAGGCTGTGATTTGCATGATCAGCGTTTTAAAGAACTTGAACTTCATTATTATGAAGAGCTGCGAAGGATAGCCTGGGAAAGGCTAGCAAAGATAGAAGCGTTCCATCGCGTTAAATTAGATGTTGACAAGATCAAAAGCCTTAGTCATTTTGATGGCTTCAGCAATGTCGAAATTGAACGGGTGCTATTGGAAGACTGTGATGATCCTTATTTGCTACCATATCAAAAAGGAGCTAAAAGTGCTAATCCTATTGCTAACTATTATTGGGATAATCTTGCTATTGGTAAGTGGGGATATGTTGAGCTGAAACTGCCTGATTATCAGGAAGTAATTAATTTGATCCATGATACTGGGGGAGTGGCGATATGTGCGCATCCTAACGTTAATATTGGTCATGATCTTGAAAGTGTCGATAAACTTATACAAGCGCACATAGATGGCTTTGAGGTATACTGTAGCTATCATGATCAAGATGATATCTTGTTTTATGAAAATATCGTAAAAGAAAAAGGACTTTTAAGTGGATGTGGCAGCGATTATCATGGCATTACCAAACCAAATATCGAGCTGGGTCAAACCAATTGTCAAGGGGATATGCAGGCAATTGTAGAAAGGATATTAAATAAGATATATGAAAAAGATATATGAGGGGTTTATTTTTAAAGCGTTTATCATATTGATCTGTGTTGTCGTTGCGCTATATCTAGGACTGAATATTTTCGTGCACAAAAATCAAGAAGCAGATGTTGGGGTTGAACCAAAACCATTTAAAACGCAGGAAGTTGAAAGATATAGCTTAGATCTTTTCATGGTAGGTGATGCTTTGCTTCATGGTGCCGTTAATTATGCTGCTAGTACGGATGAAGGATATGATTACAGCGGGATGCTAGATAGTTTGTTGCCGATCTTAAGTGGTTATGATCTAAAGTATTATAATCAAGAAACGATCTTGGGAGGAGATGATCTGGGCATTAGCAGTTATCCTCGCTTCAATACTCCACAGGCTTTTGGGGATTATATGATCGATGATCTAGGTTTTAATATGGTGTCATTAGCTAATAATCATGCTTTAGACATGGGTGAAGATGGTATCCAAAATAGTTTGGCATATTGGCAGCAAAAACAAGTATACTTAGCTGGTTGCAATGAATCTGCTCAAGCAGAGGAAATGATCAATATATATGAATTAAACAATATAAGCTTTGCTTTTTTGAGTTATACATATGGGACCAATGGTTTGGTCGCTCCACAAGGCAAGGAATATTTAGTAAATGTTTATGATGAAGAAACATTAAAAAATGATGTTAGCAAAGCTAAAGAAATGGCTGATGTCGTTATCGTCAGCATGCATTGGGGCGAAGAATATCAGCATGATCCAAATGATGAGCAACAACGCTTAGCAAAGCTGATAGCTGATAGCGGTGCTGATATTATTATTGGGTCTCATCCGCATGTCATTCAACGCCACACTGCAGCAGGCCGCCTCCGCCCTGCAGTACAGCAATCCCGGAAAGGCGGCAGCCTACAGGAGCATGGCAGGCAATGTGGAAGTCAAGGTCAGAGTCTACTACACGGGGATTTTGCCTAATGACACCTATTTCACCTCAATAAACGATTTCCTGCCTTGCACCGTCCTGGGGGACACCGGGTCGGACGAGATAGACCTCGGCCTTATCCAGCTGAACTCCAAGCATCTGCCGGAAGGCACCACTCACATCGTAAACCTTGAAGACATAGACACCAGAATTGTCGAAGGCAAGGAAATCTATACGATCGGCTTCCCGAAATCCCTGATAATCGGGACCACGGAACAGGGAGTGGAAGCCCAGAAACAGTCCGGACACATATCCCAGACACGGGGGTCCGTCCAGTTCGGGCATAATCTCAACATCGATCACGGTGCAAGCGGCTCCCC